>JAEZJP010000339.1 GCA_023415715.1 Bacillota bacterium | reverse complement strand
AAAACAGGTCCGCCACGCCCAATGCACTACTACCTCCAGGTCATGTACGCCCCACAGGACAAAACCAAGGACACCAGGGAAATCAACGCGACAACGATCTTGGCCTTATTCACGGATACAGCCTCCTAAAAAAGGCTCTGCCATACGCTAAATAGGACAGGCGGTTTTTGGCTTCGCTCAGATGTAGCGCGTCATGGCGTGGACGGACCTGTTTTCAACTGGGATTGGATGCCATAAAGGCAAGTTTGCGGTTCAAGGCGGAAAGGGTAGCGCGTACGATGGCCTGGGATTCATCAACACTGCATTCCGCAGCACCGATGAGCACCGGAGCTGCCTGCATATTCATGCACTCAATCGCTACCATGACCACCTTGATGCTGGATAGCTGTGTGAATTGAACTGATAACAACAGGAACACATCTTCCACTCCCAGGAAGCTGTGTACAGCCTGAAGCACTGCGTTGGCCACCGCGCGGGGCCGCTGGATGGGAGTATTTCTGCAGGAACAACGGCCGGTATATTCTATATCATCCTTCGTTAGGGAGATCTTTACGTTATATTGGTTTCCCACCACATTTTGGGTGAATTCATGGGTGCGCAGCCTGACTTCGCCGGTGGGGGTTGATACAATATGCTCCTCAGACTGGACTGGATCTTGCCGAAGCTGGGCGATGCTGATGATACGGTGATCTACCATTACACCATAGGCGGAAGCCAATGCCGATTGCACATCCCGCATAATCTGCTTGGGATGACGCAGGCTGCTGCCAAGGATATGAATTTCGGTAATGGAGCCGTCAGGGGATAGATGTACGTTCGCGGCAAAAACACCAGTTAGGCGCATGAGCAGCTGCCTGTACATATCTTCTTGAGATTTAATGGAATCTGAAAATGCATCAATTGCCATGTGGCAGCCTCCCCGTGTAAAATGCTGAATGCTTTCGTACTTTTAGTAATGGAAAAGTGCACCATTAATCCTTGTTACATTATAGACTATAGATGTTAAATATGCAAGGAACTAATGCAAAAAAATTTCAAATTTCTGCCGGAAGGAAATAATTCGTCATAACATTGAAAAAATTTTTTAAATACGTGCGAATGTGTTGCAATTTGCGGATGACTCTTTATGAAATGCGGAAAATACTTTTGAAAAAGAAAAGGGCCATGGAAGACAAATCCTGGGTTTACCGGTTTTTGTTTCTGATGGAGGCAGGCCGCACTGAAGGTCCGTTTTTGACCCGTCCGATGCTGTCGAACCGTGAGCCGTGGCAAGGGCAATCCCAGCTTGCGGTAGCATCCACATATTTCAGCTTGCACCCCATATGCGGGCAGCGGGGCGCGCTTTTCCGGGGCAGGCCGGAAAGGTAGGAGGCAGACGTTTTTGCAAGGATGGACAGCACAGGGAATGCACTGTGTTTGATCGTGCGGGCCGGATCAAATATTTCCGATTCGGGCAGCGGCTCACCCAGAATGCGCGCGCTGACGGCCTGGGCGGCCGCCATGCTGTTTGTCATGCCCCACTTGGAAAAACCGGCTGCCACGAAATGGTTGGGCGTTCTTGGGCTGTAAGGGCCTATGAAGGGCAGGCCGTCAGCGCTCATCAGGTCCTGGCTGTGCCAGGCGGCAATAGGATGTGCATCGGGAAAGAATGCGGAGGTTTTGCGGCGCAGGAGTTCTTCATGGTCCGTGTCCGTATGCGTTCCGCAGGTATAATCAAAAGCGCCAAGCAGCGTCAAACCGCCATGTCCGCGAAGGGAAAAGCCGCCTTCTGCAATATGCAGGTACATCCCCTGAAAGGAGGGTACGCCATCAAGTGCCATTACATGGCTTCGCTGCTGCCGCGCCCTCAAAAAGTACCAGCCAGGGAAATTGATGATAGGGAAATGGGTGGCGATAACTACGAAAGGGGCATGCACGGAGCCAGTTTCTGTTGATACGCTTTGCGTGTTTATCGCCAACACCCGGCTTTCCTCGTGTATGCGCCCGCCCATAGCAGTAAATGCATCGGCAAGAGCGCACAAATAAGCGTATGGATCAAACATGGCCTGGGCCTGCACGGTCAGGAGCTTTCGTGCAGGTATAGGGCATTCGCTGCCAGCCTTCAGCGAGGCGCTCACTCCCGCCTCCTGGGCCGCTTCTTCCTCTATCTCCAAAAGCAGCTCTTCCTCATGGTTCAGGGCACATAGAGATGCGTCCTGCCATGTCCAGCCGCAGGAGATATGCCTTTCTTCCACCAAACCCGCCATGGCACTCAAAGCGCCTGTCTGACTGACTGCATATGCCTGGGCTATCTCCCTGCCCCATTGCTTTTTTAACTGGCTGTAAATCAAGCCGTGCTGCACGGTTACCTTTGCCGTGGTATGGCCGGAAGCGCCGTGCCCCAGCCTGTCTGCCTCCAGGAGCATAACGTTGAGACCGCCTAGCTGCAGAAGGTATGCGGTAGTGACACCGCACAGCCCGCCGCCGACCACCACGGCATCCGCCTGCTGCCTGCCCCGCAGCGGGGGATATGCATTTCTTTCCTCTGTCAGCCAAATGGGATGCCCGTCCATGGCGCCGACCTCCTTTTGCGCCAGTATGCCCAGGCGGGTCGCTGATAATGAGGAAAGGAGGAAGCGGATGTGCAAGCGTGACCAGGAAAGAACAGCTCGATCAAAGTATCTATCTGGCTTTCAAAGTTCTATACCCAATGATCAGGTATGCGACAAGAGTTGCGCAAAGTATTCCATTGTTAAGCGGCAATAGGTTTGCCTGGGATTGGCCATTTAGCATGATTGTCATGAGCATAAGGATTACGAGGAAAAAAGAGACGATCAGCCCGTAAGTCCTCGAAACATGGCTCATATTCAATTTCAGATGCTGCTTAATATAGTATTGCTTCGTTTCGGTGATTACGACGCCCTGAAAGTTTGAGCTTCTTCCGCCATAGGAAACCCTGTATGACTGGATGGGTACCAGGGGAATGAAGAAGAAGCGCAGCCATTGGGTGGTAATGAATGAGCCGTCATCGCACCTGTCCGTTGCGCCGCAAAATGCAGGCCCGCAGCCAATATAGCTTGTTAAGCTGGGGGAGACATCCAGGTTTGGGGCATAAAGCCTGTATGCAAAAAATGCGATGAGGGCTGCCGGGACAGACACAAAAGGAATCGGCATGGTACAATAGATGATAGCAGCCGCCATATGTTTTCCCTTTCTCCAGGCTTGGATTCCTGCCCATAACGGGAAGACCAGCAAGGTCAGGATGAAAAGAAGCGTTGTAACAAAGATTGTGAGCAAGCTTGGCAAATTCATAAATTCTCCTCCTGCCGGCAGCATATTCAATTGACGTCAGAACCGTGTGTTAATATATATACTCGATACTTTACGAAATAACCAAATATTATATAAAAGGATATCCTGTCAATAGGCGAATGTAATGGAACAAGATCTGCCTTTCGAACGGACATGGAAAACCTTGCCCTTCATAGTACCGTCTGCTATAATGGACGGCAGTGCAGACAAAGGAGAATTTACGCATTATGGCTGAGATTGTTGTTACCCACGGCATACCGTCCGGTGCCTTTTCCATGCTAAACGGCCACCGGGTATCCTGCCCGGAGTTTGGTCATGCATATTCGCGGGAGGAATTGTTTCCGCTGCTTATGACGGCTGATGCGGTGCTGGCCTGCGGGGCTGTGAGCGCAGAAATGATCGATGCGGCACCGAAACTTAAAATCATCAGCAACTATGGCGCAGGATATGACAGAATCGATGTGGCAGCCGCCACACGCCGCGGGATCCCCGTCACCAACTGCCCGGAAAGCACCGCACAGCCTACCGCGGAAATCGCAATCGGACTCATGCTTTCCTGTGTCCGGCGGATCGGCGAGCTGGATAGAAAACTGCGAAGTGTTCAGCCGGAAACGCTCTTTGGCATGGGCCGGTTTATGGGCCTAGGTCTTGCCGGGCGCACGCTTGGCATTATCGGCCTTGGAAATATAGGAAACGTTGTGGCGCAGTTTGGCCGGCTGATGAACATGCGGGTGGTGTACCATAACCGCCGGAGGCTTTTTAAGGATAAGGAGCAGGGCGCGGAATACCTGCCCCTCGATGCGCTGCTTGAACAATCTGACATCATCAGCATTCATTGTCCGCTGACCAAGGAGACGAACAATCTCTTGTCCGCCGAACGCCTTTCCTTATTGAAGCCTACGGCTATCCTTATCAACACAGCCAGAGGCGCCATTGTGGATTATCATGCGCTGGCTGCAATGATTAGGGAAGATAAGCTTTTTGCCGCCGGGTTGGATGTATTTCCACATGAGCCTCACATTCCCGAAGATCTTCTGTTGCTTGACAGAGTGGTGCTCACGCCTCACATAGGCACCAATACGCTGGAGGCCCGGAACGCCATGGCCAATGACGCCTGCATCCGCATCCTGGAAGCGCTGTCGGGCAGGCGGCCGCCCAATGTGGTGAATCCTGAAATTTACGCATGATAAAAGCGCCGGAAGCTTGATCCGGCGCTTTTTATTCGGCCGAAAATCATTCCTGCCGGGATGAGGTCAATTTTTCAATATGCTTGGGCACCATCAAAAACAGCCCGCCGCCTACGATGAACATCATCAGTACCGGAATCACACCCAGGTAAGATTTTTGTGTGGCGTCCCATACCAAACCGAACAGGAAGGGGCCAAGCACAGCGGAAAACTTGCCGAAGATATCGTAGAAACCGAAAAACTCATTGGCGGATTCCGGGGGTACCAGCTTCCCGAAAAAGCTTCGGCTGAGCGCCTGGATGCCGCCCTGGGCGGTGCCCACCAGCACCGCCAGCGCCATGAAGCCCAGCAGCAGCGGCGTCTTGCCAAGAGCCCTCAAGGGTTCCAGGAACATGGCCACCGCGCAGATTACCAAATAGGTGATTATGCCGGTGAGCAGCATGGTCCTGACGCTCCATTTGCGGGCCAGCAGCCCGTAGAATATGGCACATGGAAAGGCTACCAGCTGAACCACCAGCAGGATGATGATGAGTTCCGTCTGCCCAAGACCCATGCTGCTTCCAAAGATGGATGCCATGTGGATGATGGTGCCAACGCCGTCGATGTAAAAGAAATATGCCAGCAGGAACAAAAGAACGGCCTTGTTGGTAAGTATCCGGCGGGCGACGGAAGTCAATCTGGAAAGGGTTTGTTTGACCAGGCTGCCGCGCTGATTAACGTAATGCCTTTGCTTTACCGACCGCCACATGGGAATGGTGAACACGATCCACCAAACGGCTGTGATGAAAAAGGATATCTGGCATGCCATGTCTCCCGGAATGCCAATTTTATCGCCAAACATGATAAGCGCCAGAGCGATCAAAAGGGGAATGGTGCTGCCTCCGATATAGCCCATGCCATAGCCATAGCTGGATACCATATCCATGCGGTCTTCCGTCGTCACATCCGGCAGAAAGCCGTCATAGAACACACAGGATGCGTTAAAGCCTATGGAGCCAAGGATGTAGAGCATAAGCATAAGCTGCCAGTTTTTTGTGAAGGCCAGAAGCGCTGTTGCCGCAGCCCCCAAGAGTGCGAAGACGGTAAACAGCCGCATTTTATAACCCTTGTAATCGCCCAGCGTGCCAAGAAAAGGCGCGGTCAGAGCGCCGACCAGGGAAGCGATGCTGGTGGCATAGCCCCACCAGGGGCCTGCGTCACTCGGTGCCATCTTGTCGAAAAATGGCGGCAGAACAATGGCAAGGATGATGGCGGCAAAGGCGGAGTTGGCCCAGTCATACATGATCCAGCCTTTTTCTTCCTTTGTGAATTTCCGGAGCATTTTCAATTGCCTCCCCGTTTTATTTCAGGATAAGAACAATGGTGCCGGCGGTGATCAGTCCGCCGCCAAGAATGGTTTTCAAGGAGGGCGACTCTTTAAGGAAGATAAAGGCCAGCACCATGGTGATCACCACGCTGAACTTGTCAATGGGTACCACCATGCTCACATCGCCCATCTGCAGCGCTTTGAAGTAAAAAAGCCATGACAGCCCGGTGGCGATCCCTGAGAGGACAAGAAACAAAAGGTTGCGCCCGGTGACGTCGGCAAGGCCCCGGTGCTGACCGGTGATAAAAACAACGGCCCATGCCATAATGACTACCACCACCGTGCGGATAGCTGTGGAAAGATTGGAATTGATGCCGGCAATACCGATTTTGGAAAGTATGGCGGTCAGGGAAGCGAACACTGCGGATAGAATGGCGTATACGATCCACATACAAACTCTCCGTCAGAAATAGGTTAATATATGATGTTTTCCTCATTATAACAGCCCCGGCATCAAAGAACAAGAAAGGGAACGGTGAAATTTCATCCAGGGAAGTTCGAGGGAAGGACGTAATGGTTTATGGCGGAAAGACTGCAGTCACCTTGTTTCTAAACAAATCTGCAAGGCATGTTCCCTTAAGGGTGCCGCATGTAGTCCGTACGCCTTTCCATTTCATCGGAAAAATGCTTACAATTGCCCCAAATTGACAGGGGAAAAAGCTTGACACACACTATCAACCTTGTATAATAAATCATCGGTAACTATTTTTGTTGCTGTGCTTAAGAAGGCGTTTATACGCTGGTTGTACGGAAGAATGGAGGCACCGCATGCAGGAAATCAAGGTAACGCTGGCCAAGGAAAAGAAGGCCAAGCCGGCAGACGAAAGCAATTTGGGATTTGGCAAACTTTTTACGGACCATATGTTTTTGCTCGATTATGCGCCTGATGTGGGGTGGCACAATGCGAGGATTGTTCCATACGGCCCCTTTGCCATGGATCCCGCATCGATGGTTCTGCATTATGGCCAGGCGATTTTCGAGGGAACCAAATGCTATCACGCAAAGGATGGCGGTCTGCAGCTTTTCCGGCCAAGGGATAACTTCCTTCGGATGAATCGTTCCGCCGAGCGCATGTGCATGCCTCAGCTGGATATCGATCTTTGCATGGCCGGCCTGATTCAATTGCTTCAATTGGAAAAAGAATGGGTACCCCATACACAGGGAACGTCATTATATATCCGTCCATTTATTATCGCGACGGATCCGTTCCTGGGGGTGCATGCCTCCAAGACGTACCGCTTCGCCATCATCCTGGCGCCCAGCGGGGCTTATTATCCAGGCGGGCTTGCACCCGTAGGCATCTATGTGGAGGATGAATTCGTCCGGGCCGTGCGCGGCGGCGTGGGCCATGCCAAAGCGGCGGGCAACTATGCGGCATCCATACTGGCTGCGGAAATGGCCGAAAAGAAGGGCTATGTACAGGTTCTGTGGCTCGATGGCGTGGAGCGCAAGTATGTGGAAGAAGTAGGCGCCATGAACATGATGTTTGTTTACGGCGACAAGGTGGTAACACCGGCTCTTTCCGGCAGCATTCTTCCCGGCATCACCAGGGACAGCGTTTTAAAGCTGGCGTCTTACCTGGGATACAAGGTGGAGGAAGGGCGTCTGGCCATTGAGGATATTTTCAATGACGTAAAGTCTGGAAAGCTGACGGAAGCCTTTGGCACAGGAACGGCGGCGGTGGTTTCGCCTGTGGGTGAATTGTGCTTCAAGGGTGAAAAGGCGACGGTGGGCGACGGTGGGATCGGCCGCGTTACGCGCCGGCTCTACGATACGCTGACAGGTATTCAGTTGGGGCAGGAGCCCGATCCGTTTGGATGGGTGGTCAAGCTCCCGGATTAATTGGATAGGATGGGGAGGTTCGGCCATGCAGCGCGAAGAGAGTGTATGCGCCCTGAA
>JAEZJP010000295.1 GCA_023415715.1 Bacillota bacterium | reverse complement strand
TGAAATATTTCAGTCCAACCCATGGCCCTGAAAAGATTCCCATAATCCCACTGGAAATATCGTAATTTTGAAAGGCGATCAGCAGCCCGAACATAGGCGCATAACTGAAAACAGCCAAGAAGAGCAGCCCCATCCAGACAAAGAGTTGTATTTGCCACTGCTTAAAGAAAGTACGCCATACGCTTTTCTTTTTTGTTGGCTGCACTGCTATCATTTAGAAATCTCCCGGTGTGTTTGTTGTTTTTTATGGCACTGAATACAACGTTTTATCTTTTGCATTAAGTATAAATCAGTCACACATGCTTCACAAGTCAACATATTCTATAAAAGTTTCATATAAAATTCAGTTTGTCTTGAGCGCTGCGACATATTCGGAAAAAGAGATACCCTCAAACCGCCTGTATTGCTTGTAGAAGTACTGCTGATTGCTAAATCCAGCGGCTGAAATGATCTCGTTCATTCTGTTTTGCCGTGAGATGAAATTTCTTTTTACATAATCGATCCTCTTTTTGTTGATATAATCATTAAAGCTGTCCCCAGTGACAGCCTTAAATTTTTGGCCCAGATAGGCTGTGTTCATAAAAAACTTTTTTGATATGCTTTTTAGGCTCATCTGACTAGCGAAATGCTTGTCAACGTAATAAATGATTTCAGCAATGTCCCCATACTGCTGGACGTCTGCTAATGGCATCTTTTCTTTTAGGCGCGATTTGACCTGCTGCAACTGTTCGCAGACCTCTGAAGGGTCAATTGGCTTGAGAATATAGGAGTCAACGCGGAACTTGATCGCTTGCTTTGCGTATTCGAAGCGATTATAACCACTTATGATAATTATCTCAACATAGTTGTTAATGGTACGTACATTTCTGATGAATTCGAGACCATCCATGATGGGAAGATGGATATCTGTTACGATCAGGTCAAAGCGGCAGCGTTTCATGATATCCAGAGCGTCCAATGCGTTGGAGGAGGTTGCGTTTACAGAAAAACCATATGCATTCCAAGGTATGGTCAGTGAGAGGACTTCCAGTATGTTAGGCTCGTCATCTACCAGCAAAACAGAGTACATGCTTTTTTCCCCTCCTCAAAACGATACAAAAACTAGAACAAGAAAGCCCGGCGCATCTCAATGCCGGGCTTCCTCCGCTCAAGCTTTTGGTTCCAGCCCAAGCTCATCGATTAGTTTGAGCAATGTATAGCGTGTCCGATAATCCTTGGCGCAACGCATGGATGTATCCAGCAATGTTTGGTCTATGCCAATCTCCGCTACTGTTAATGGCGCGCCCAGGTCTTCCATGGCCTTTTTGATGCGTGAACAATCCGGAAGTCCGTCTATGACTGCTTTGATGTCGCCAAACCGATCCCGCGCCCTTATGATTCGACGCTTCTGCTCTTCCCACGAAAGAAAATCGCCAGGATTCTCCTGCATGATGGATCGGCCGGCTTCCTCTCCAAAGGCATGTAGCATCCATTTCACCCGGGCTTCACGGCTGATGCGCTTTTTTCGGATTTCCTCTAGATCCAATCTTGAAAGATCCTCTTTCGCAAACTGCTGAAATAGGGGCCAGACAAGTAACGTGGCCACTCCTACCGACGCTCCATGGGCTGGGGGATGGTTCCCTTTCAGAAGTTGCATCATTTCCCAATAATGGGCAATATTATGCTCCACGGAGGCAACCGCTCTTGTATGACCAACAATCATAATGGTGATCCCAGCCAGGAGCAGCGCTTCAATGAGGATGCGAATACCCTTTTCGGAGCGCTTTTTAATCTCTTCCACATTATCTATCAGCCGATTGACTGCATCCGTCACAATTTCGCCACAAACAGGACAATATGGTTCGTCATTGATAATGTTTCCGATCATCCAATCAGCTTTGGCGATATATTTGCCCAACACGTCACCTACACCGCTCCGGACCATGTCAATAGGCGCTGTGCGTAGGATGTCGATATCGCAGACAATGATATCCGGGCATGGTCCGGCCCGGTGGATTTTCACACCGCGCATAAGAAGAGGGGCAATTACGGAGGTATACCCGTCCATGGAGGGGGCGGTGCCTACACACACGAAGGGCAGCTTTGTGCGCGCGGCATTTACACGTGTGGTGTCTGTGATGGAGCCGGAACCTACGCTGATCAAAAACTCGGTCTCCGGCTGGATGGATAAAAGCACCTCACCGCAGGCACGCTCATCCGGATCCATGGGGTGTTCCCGGTGGATGATACAGGGGACCACCTGTATTCCTGCATGAAGGAGGGCAGCCTCGACGGCGCGGCCGGCAATTTCATAGGTGGTTTGGTCTGCCACCAGCACACAATGTTTTCCCATGCTGCGGGCTGCGATATAACCGGGAATATTATTTATCAAGCCAGTTCCCACATAAATATCTTGGGTAGGAAGGCGGTGCTCCAAGGAGCAATCGCAGGCAATGCCTGAGATTTGCAGCCTGTTGTTTTCATCATACCCAATTGTAACCGGCATAAAATCGTCTCCTTTTCTACCTTTTTGAGCCTATTAAGGCGTTTTACGCCCGCCGAATATCTCATCTCCCGCGCTGATCACGCTGCCGGGAAGCGTAAGCGGCTGCAAGCTGCTGCAGTTGTAGAATGCGCCGCTTCCAACGGAAATCAGCACCTGGGGGAGTGTGGCCTCCCTTAACGCTGTACAGTCGGCAAATGATCCTTCGCCGATATGAAGAAGGGATTCCGGCGCGTGAAACACGGCCAGCGCCCCGCAGGCGGAAAACGCGAAATCCCCAATGCTTTGAAGAGCGGTCGGCCATTGAATGCTTGCAAGGGCCGAGCATTCCGCAAAAGCATAGCTGCTTATGCTTACAACCCCCTCCGGCAATGTGACGGATGAAAGCGAGCTGCAGCCGAAGAATGCGCCTTCGCCAATGGATCGAAGTTTGGGGGGCAGCGTGATCTTTGCCAGGGCTGTGCAATTGGTGAACGCCCCCTCGCCGATGTCTTCAAGGCTTTCCGGAAGCACAGCCGTCTCCAATGAGGTGCAATTGTAGAACGCGCCTCTGCCGATCGCGGCAACAGTATCAGGAAGCGTGATGGCGCGAAGCGATTTGCACCCGTAGAAGACTCCTTCGCCAAGGTATGTCAGCCCGCCTGCTAACGCTACGTTTACCAGCACATCGCATCCATAAAACACACCGGCGCCCATGCTGCTCAGTGAAGATGGCAGCCTGGCCTCTTTCAGCGCAGTACATCCAAAAAAGGCACCTTCTCCAATATCGGTAAGCGCTTCGGGCAGGTAGATTTCCTCAAGAGCGGTACATTGGAAAAAGGCAAAGCTGCCAATGGTTTTAATGGAGGCAGGCAATGTAACCTGTGTCAGCGTATCGCAGCGGGCAAAGGCGTTTTCTCCGATGGCAATGACGCCCTCGGGGATCGCCAGGGTGGGGCCGCTTCCCGAGCAGGAGACCAGGATGCCGTCTTTAATGACAAACGGAACATCTGCCGCCATCGAAAGAGCAGGCGGGGAAAAAAGGGAACCTGCAATGCACATCATCGTAAGGAGGCGGAATAATTTGTTCATGACGGACCCCCGCATGTGTTGAATATAGGCAGCTCCGGCCGGAGGATGGAAAAGGTGTTGAAGGAAATTTCCTTCAGCACCTTTTCTATTAAAGATACCTTGCAAGCGCTTCCTCATCGATCTGGATGCCGATGCCGGGTGTCTGCGGCAGTGCAACGCAGCCGTCGGCGTCAATAATAAATTTATCCTTCAAATAGAACTGCTGGCTTTCGGTGGTAAGGAATGGCGGGTCGTACGGGAACTCCAGCATGGGACAGTTGTTCAGGCCCACAGCGGCCTGCAGCATCGCGGCAAAATTCAGCGCGAAGCTTCCAAGCCCGCAAACGTGCGGGATAATCAGTTTCTTGTGAAATTCCGCGGCGTGGGCAAGCTTCCTTGTTCCCGTGATCCCAATATCCCCCAGGATGACGTCGGGCTGGAAAACATCATACGTATTGTAATCAAGGTGCTCCTTGAATTCATAAATGTTCATGGCGTGTTCCCCACCGGCGATGAGCATGTCAAATTCCTCTGAAAGCATGGCCAGTCCGTCATAATCCTTTCTGCCCAGCGGCTCCTCAAAGAAGTACACACCCAAATCCTGAAGTTCCCTGCACATAAAGCGCGCTGTTTCGCGCGACCACCACTTGTAGTTGATTGCCCGGTGGTTCTGGTTGGCATCCACGACAATGATCAACTTGTCGCCGCATGCTTTGCGAACCGCCTGCACGACTTTCAAATCATTCATGTAATCGGGCCGGTGCAGCCGCAATTTGACGGCCTTAAATCCTAGGCTCATCAGATGCTGAACCTGCTGTACATGCTCTTCAGGAGAGCACAGCCGCGATGTTGCCGCATATACCATCATTTTGTCTGCACGCGTTCCCAGCAGCTTATAGACCGGAAGCCCTGCCGCCTTGCCGATGATATCCCAGAGTGCTACATCATAGCCGCCGTAGGAGCCGCGGCCAAAGTTCACGTCCAGCCCCAGCATGGCGCTATTCCAAAAAGATTCGACCCTAAACGGGTCCATTCCTATGAGACACTTGAGCAGGTAATGATCAGGGTTGCCCGCATGCGGCCCGTAACCCACGATTCCCTCATCCGTAGATATTTTGTAAAAAGATACACCGTAGCTCGTCACAGGATCGCCGTCGGGTTCAAACCATGCGGCACGGTATTCGCCGGGAAGTGGGATGGGTTTTGTGGTTTTGACAACCTCCACCTTGGTGATCTTCATGCTTTTCACTCCTTTACTCCTGCCAATTCCTACTCATCCATAGTCCGGCGGCAGGATGCCCGACAAAGTAATAATGCTCGCCATCTCCGTTCTGATAATGCCCATCCGCAAGAGTAGCGGGCACATATCGCTCCATGGCTTCATGAAGCCTCATGTAGCGATAGCCAACGCCTTCTATTTCCTCCCGGGACAGGTGTTCAACCGCGTAAGTAACAGTAAAGTGCCCATCGCTGGAGCCTTGCATCAGGTGTGCCGCCACGCTTTCATTGGCTGCCAGCATCGGCTCTTTTTGCATAAGCTCCATTGTCTTTTGTGTGCCTCGGTAGCCGAAATGGCGAATCAGCTCATCGTTTTTCATATCTTCGCCGAATCTGCGGACACCTGGCGCCACGATGAGCAGCTCTCCACCGGGCACAAGCAGCATGCAGGTGCGGTAAATCGCCTTGTTGCTAACCCATATGCTCTTGAATTCCTTTTCATCCATATAGGCAACAATCTTTTGTACAGGCCGGTCCAGATAGCTGGTATTCAGCCGGACACTTTGCTGGGCGGCGCGGGTAAAGATGCTTCTCACCTGCCCGCCGATATACAGGCCGCGCAAGCGGTTTTTTTGTTCATAGGGAACGGATACAGTCAGAACAAAGAGCAGTGGCAGGTGCGATGCAAAGTGTTCCTGTGCGTAGTCGAATACCGCGCGCACTGGCGAGTCTACCTGACCGAGCACACGCCTTACGCCCCATGCGGCACTGAGAAGATGGGTTTTGCTGATCATGTTGTAACCGCCGCAGCCCACGAAGATGTTCTTGCTGTAATTGGCCATCCCGGCAACCTCATGCGGGACTACCTGTCCCAGGGATATGATCAGGTCGTAGGAAGGGTCAAGCAGCCGGGCGTTGACCTCCACATCAATCGGTTCACGCAGTAGCCCCTGGGATATCTTTGCAACCACATCGGAAGGCACCTGGCCAATCGTGCTCACATCGGTGCGCCAGTTGTGACAGATCATCTCTTCGGGGGCAATCGCCCCATCGAACATATCCAGAATTTCCTCGGGCGTCATCGCCTCATGCGTGCCTAGGGCCGGCATCACATGGAC
>JAEZJP010000236.1 GCA_023415715.1 Bacillota bacterium | reverse complement strand
GCAGCCAAAATGGGCAGCACGGCGTTCTTGGCACTGTTCACGCGAATGGAACCGGCCAAGGGCGTTCCACCCTCCACACGGAAAAATCCCATGTGTTTCACCTCCACCGTTATTTCCCGTGCTTCATCCTATGCAGGCGGGAAAATTTGGTGAGGCGGCTGAAAACTGGAGAATCAGGATTACCGGAGGTTGCGTTCGCCGCTGCGGCTGATGTTCAATACAATACCCACAGCCGCCATCATGATGGAGATGGATGTTCCGCCTTTACTGAAGAATGGCAGCGGCAGCCCGGTGGTAGGCAGCAGCCCCACCACCACTCCCATGTTCAAAAATGCCTGTATGGCAATCATGGAGGTAATTCCCGCCGCAAGAAGGCATCCGAACTTGTCTTTGCATGTTACGGCAATGCGCATGCCCACAAACATGAAGACAACAAACAGCGTGATGACCACCAGGCACCCAAACAGCCCGAAGTCCTCCCCAACAATGGCGAATATAAAATCGCTTTCAGGGTAGGGAAGATAGGCGTACTTTTGCCTTCCCCTGCCAAGCCCCATGCCGAACAGTCCGCCGGAACCAAAGGCGATCAGCGACTGAGCCAATTGATAGCCTTCATCGCTCATCTTGGCAAAGGGATCGCGGAAGGACAAAAGCCTCTCCCTTCGGTATGGCTCGCTCCATGCATAGAACAAGCCTGCGGCTACGCCCAGTATCCCCATCAGGCCCAAGTGCTTCCATTTGGCGCCTGCCATCAAAATCATCACGCCGCTGACCATGAGGATAGACATGGCTGTGGAAAGGTTGGGCTGCTCCAGGATCAGCAGGAAAAAGAAAGCGGGGATCACCATCAGCGGTACAATGCCTTTGAACAGGAAGCGCACGCTGTCGCCGCTGTTTGAAAGCGCTGTGGCCAAAAAGGCAACAACAGCGAACTTGCACAGCTCCGATGGCTGAAGACTCATTCCCGCAATGTTCAGCCACCGCCTTGACCCGTTCAGGTATACGCCTATGCCGGGGATCAGCACCAGTACCAGCAGAACTGCGCTTACACCAAGCCCCGTCAGTATCACCCAAGGCTTTTTCCAGAATGTAAAGGGCACCCGGGAAGTTGCGATCAAAGCTGCAAGCCCCACCCCGATACCAATGAGCTGTTCTTTAACCTCTCCCAGCGCGTCACCCTTGTCCTGGGCAATATAGTAGGTGGCGCTGAACAATACCAATAGCCCCGCCATCAGCAAAAGCATCAGCGTCACCACCATGGCGCCATCCACACCGCGCTGCCTTTTAAGCGGCAGCGTTTTGTTTTCCACCCTTGCAACGGCCCTTATATCCGTCATGCTTCCTTACCTTTCCGGCGGCGGTATTCCGCCCGTAAGGCACCCTCGGGGGAGGGAGGGAGCATATATCAATTTATTCAAGATGCTGGCTTCCGAAGGTCCAGGGTGACGGAGCCTGGCCGCCGCCGGTGGCGGCAATAGGCCAGGCGAAGGATACGGGCGAAACGAGCAATGCGAACGGTAGTGTGCAGTGCGACGATTGAGCCCGTGAAAGGATCGCCCTGGTCGCGCCCGCAGGCGCGAAATCCTTTTGTAGCAGAGCAGTGTCCTATCAGATCAGCGCGTTCACAATCTCCTTGAAGATACGGCCCCGCTGCTCATAGTCCGTGAACATGTCAAAGCTGGCGCACGCCGGGGAAAAGAGCACATTGCCGCCGGACACGGCATGGGCGCGGGCTTTGTCTATGGCGTCCTTAAGAGTGGTTGCATGGGTGATGCGGCCAAAGCCGGCGTCAACCAGCGCCTTTTCGATCTGCCCCGCCGTCTGCCCCAACAAGACCGCGTGGGTCATGAATGGGGAGGCCACTATTTCCTTTGCAAGGGGCGAAAAATCGGTGTGCTTGTCATACCCGCCCAACATGATGACGGTGGGCGCCTTCATTGTTTGTACGGCCTTGATGGTTGAATCCACATTGGTGCCTTTGCTGTCGTTGTAGTAGACCACGCCGTTTAGCTCCCTGGTGCGTTCAATGCGGTGCTCCACGCCTTGAAAAGTGCGCAGAGAATGGCGGATCACAGGCGCCGGTACGCCCATGGCCACAGCCACCGCCGTAGCAGCCAGCGCGTTTTCCAGGTTATGCGGGCCAGGGATGTACACGGCGTCCACATCGCATACGGGACGTGTTTCCCCACCCCAGGCGCAAACGATTTTTCCGTTTTCCACAAAAGCGCCCAGCGGCACAGCCTGCGTCCTGGAGAACCAGGCAACCCGGCTCGTGAGCTGCCCCGCCATCTCCTGCAATACGGGATCGTCAAAATTCAGCACAGCCACATCCTGGCTGTTTTGATTTTCAAACAGACGGGCCTTCATGCGTATGTATTCCTGCATGGTGCCGTGACGGTTCAGATGGTCCTCCGTAATGTTAAGCAGTGCACCGACCTTGGGATGGAAGGTATCGATGCTTTCCAGCTGAAAGCTGGAAACCTCTGCCACGATCACGTCCTCCCGGCGGCTTTCCATGGCAGCCATGCACATGGGATAACCGATATTGCCTGCCACAAACGTAAGCTTCCCTGCGTTTTTGAATATTTCTCCCAGCAGCGACACCGTGGTTGTTTTGCCGTTGGTGCCGGAGATAGCCACCACTGTGCCTTCGGCCAGCTGATAGCCCAATTCCAGCTCCGCTATTACAGGCAGGCCCTTTTCCCGGGCCTTTACAACGAAGGGCGTCTGTATGGGCACACCCGGGCTTATCACAATGGCATCCACCTGGTCAAACAAAGTTTCAGGTTCTTCCCCCAGATGCCATCTCACCGGGAGCGTATCCAGCTCATCCAGGGAGATGCGCAGATCCTCCCGTTTCTTTTGATCCACCAAAAAGGGCGTGGCACCATGTTTCACCAATAATTGCGCTGCAGCCACACCGCTGCGGGCCATGCCCACCACCATTACGTTTTTGTGCTCCCAGTTCAAGCAAATACCCCCTTAAAGCCGGATATGGCGCCGTTTTGAAATAATTATATGCCGGTTACATTCATGGATAGGAGTGCCACCAGGGACAAAATACCGGTTATGATGGCGTACAGCGCCACCACCTGCGTTTCCGAATAACCGCTCAGTTCAAAGTGATGATGGATGGGTGACATTTTGAAAATGCGCTTACCGTGGGTAAGTTTGAAATAAATACGTTGTACAATCACCGACACGGAGGACATGACCATCGTGAATGCGATCAAAAGCAGCATCAGCGGCTGACGCATAAGCAACGCGATAGCCACTGTTGCCCCGCCGATGAACATTGACCCCGAATCACCCATAAAAACCATGGCAGGATAGCGGTTGAAGCGTAAAAAGCCCATGCTGGCGCCTGTAAGTGCCAATGCGAAAATACCAATGTTATACAGGCTGTCGCCATATGCGGCGTTGCCAATCAAAGCTGCCGAAGGCAAAAGAAAAATAGCAATCAGGCCCCACGCCGCGCTGCCTATCACCGTAACTGTAGACAAGAGGCCATCCATGCCATCCTGCAAATTAGCGCTGTTGACCATGAATATAACGACCAGAGTCATCAGGGGAATATAATATATGCCCAAATTCCATTCCACGTTAAAAAAGGGAACCCATATCTTGCTGCCCACCTGCGGATGGAAATAGCAATACACCGAAAAACCTGCTGCCAATATTACCTGTCCGGCAATCTTCTGCCAACCTGTCAGGCCCAGGCTGCGTTTTTTGACAGCCTTTACGTAGTCGTCCGCAAAGCCAATAAGCATACAGCCTATGGCCAGGGCGCAGGAGGCCAAGGTAAAATCCCAGACACCATTCCATTGCCCCTGATGCAGTGCAAGTGCTGCAGCAACAGTGGCAAACGCAATCACGAGCCCGCCCATAATCGGCGTGCCCTGTTTTGTTTTATGGGACTGCGGCCCCAGTTCATAAATCGTCTGCCCGAAATTCAGCTTGCGTAAAAGCGGCAGCACTCTGGGTACCAGTACCAGCAGTAGCGCAAAGGCGGCCAAAAGCGCCAGGATCATCCTTTGCATGCAATTCCTCCTTGTGTTTATCGCATAAGGCGGCGGTTAACGCTGCATTTCCTCCAATAACTCCGCCACCACAACTTTTTCATCAAAGGGCCTCTTGACGCCCATGATCTCCTGATAGGTTTCATGACCCTTCCCGGCCAGGATGATAATATCACCTTCCCGGCCGATCGTGAGGGCGTACCGTATGGCGTCGCGCCGGTTCTCGATCACGGTATATTTGCCTTTTGTACGCTTGATTCCTTCCTCCACAGAGGACAGGATGGCGTAAGGGTCCTCGGTTCTTGGATTATCGCTGGTAAGAATGGAGTAATCCGCCAGCCGCCCGCCGATTTCGCCCATAATGGGCCGCTTTCCGTGATCCCTGTCGCCACCGCAGCCAAAGACCACAATTACACGTTTTCTGGCAAATTCCCGGACAGTGGTCAGTATATTTTCCAGTGCATCCGGGGAATGGGAATAATCCAGAATCACCTTGTAGGGCGTGTTGGTGGGCAGCATTTCAATTCGGCCCGGCACCGCCTTCACGCTTTCCAGACCCAGCTTGATATCTTCTCCCGATACACCAAGGATCATGGCCAGGGAGGCCGCGGCGATGGCGTTGTAAACGTTGAACATCCCCGTCATTTTCAGGTTGATGGTGATGTTGTGCATATCCCGAAGCTTCAAGTCAAAACGAACGCCTTCCTCGCTGATCTCAATGTCCCTGGCATACAGGTCTGCGGTTGCACAGATGCCGTAGGTGATATAAGGGATCTTGAGGTCCTTGAGAATGCCCGGGGTGGTATCCTCGTCCGCGTTGAAGGAAGCATTGCGCACCATGCCGGAAGTGAAAAGCAGCTTCTTGGCCTCAAAATAACGTTCCATGGTATGGAAATAGTCCAGATGATCCTGCGAAAGATTCGTGTAGCACGCCGCCTCAAACATCATTCCATCCAGCCTATGCATGTCCATGGCATTGGCGGAAACCTCCATGCTCACAACCTGTACCCCTGCATCCGCCATCTGCTTTAGCGTGCCCTGCAGATCGATGGGATCGGGGGTGGTCAGATCACTTTTCAATTTTTGGCTTCCGATCATGTTGCCAGTAGTGCCGATCAGGCCGCAGCTGTAGCCCGCCTGTTCCATGATGGCTTTCAATAGATAGCTGGTAGTCGTCTTTCCCTTGGTACCTGTGACGCCCACCAATTTCATGCGTCTGGCCGGATGGCCGTAAAAGGCAGCCGCCATTCGGGCCATAGCCGCCCGGCCATTGGACACCAGTACCTGTGGGACGGAAATGTCAGGCAGAAACCTTTCCACCACCAGCGCCGTGCAACCGTTGGAAATGGCCTGCGGTGCAAACTGATGGGCGTCAAAATGCGCACCGGCAATGCAGAAGAACAGCCCTTTTTCCACCTTCTCCCGGCTGTTGGCGGTGATCCGGGCGATATCCACCGACATGTCGCCCCGGGTATCCAGCAAGTAGGGCAAATCGGCAAGCAATGCTTCCAAGATCATCTTGTGTCCCTCCGCTTACGCTAAATTGAAAAGTC
>JAEZJP010000225.1 GCA_023415715.1 Bacillota bacterium | reverse complement strand
TCTCTCCGCCGCTCCATTTTCCAAGGGATGTGAAGCGGTTAAAAAGCAATAGCACGGAACAAAGCTCTCCGCCGGTCATCACCGCCATGGCAACGGTATGCCAGAAGAAGGAACCGGGATATTGCAGATGGCTTTTAAGAAGCATCCGGGAGGCGTGCAGGCCGTATTTCAGCGTATCCATACATTAACCTCCTTGTATCGTAATGCGGCGAAGGTTTCGCTGCCATAACAGCCGTCCCAGAATGATCAGCAGACAAAGCCAAAGAACCTGTATGCCAAAAGAAAGAAGGATTTCTCTTTGAGGATAGCTGCCCAAGTATAGGCGGATAGGCATATCCAGCGCCTGGGCAAAAGGCTGGTAGCGCACGATGGCCTGCCATTTTTGCGGGAAGAGTGTCAATGGAATCAGGTTTCCCGAAAGGAAAAAGAAGATCATCTGGATGACGTTGGAGATTCCTCTGGAGTCCAGGGTGCGCATGATCACGGCACTTTGAATGCTGCCGATGGCGCTGACGCACAGAAAGCCGATGGACAGCGATACAAGCGCCAATACCAGCGAGCCATAATCGGCAGGCGGCATCATCGTGAGGGGTTGCGGAAGCAATACTGCGAACAGGAAAAGGGGCACCGCGCGCATAAATCCGCCTATGATTTTTTGTGCCAGTGACCTTAAGTACCAGCAGAAGTATGTGTCCACCGGCCGGCATAGCTCGTAGGCAACTGCGCCGGAAAAGATGGCCTCATTCAACGCACTGTCATTTGAGAACAGCAACCGGAAAAACGCCTGCTGCAGCCAGACGTAGGTGACCACCTGGGGAAAAGGAACGGAGGTGTCGCCGCCGGATGCGTACAGCGCCTGATATAGAAAAATCAGCGAAAGGCCAAAAGCCATCTGTGTGACAAGCCCTCCTATGGCCGCGCCACGGTACTGCGCCTCTAAAAGCGCCCGCAGCTTGAAGGCGGTGAAGTATGGTTTCAGCCTTTCTTTCATAGCGCCATCTCCCTGTACATGGCCGCGATCAAGTGGTCAAGGTCCTGCTCCAAAACGGTAAGTTCGCTGAGCATTCCCGCTTTTTGCAATAGCGACAGCATAAGCTCGGTAGGCGTTTCCCGCTTGTCATACTGGATCAGGAAGCAGCCGCTCTCCTCCCTGTTTACGATAATGCTTGGCGGCATATTCGGCAAGCCGCGCCCGTCTGCATAACAAGCCCGGATGGTCCCTTGGGTGTCATAACGGGACAGGAGCGAAGGAAGCCCGCCATCATATAGCAGGCTGCCCCTGCCCAGTACCATCACACGGCTGCAAAGCGCCGCAATGTCAGACATGTCGTGGGTAGTCAAAAGGACTGTGGTGCCGTGGGTCTGATTTTCCTTTAGCAAAAAGGACCTGAGGGCGAGCTTGCTTACCGCATCCAGGCCTATGGTGGGCTCATCCAGAAACAGAAGCTTCGGGCTGTGCAGCAACGATCCGCACAGTTCCACCCGCATTCTTTGCCCCAGGCTCAGCAGCCTGAGCGGTGTTTGAAGAAGGCCTCTCAGATCCAGCGCATCGCACAGTTCTTCAAGGCGCGCATCAAATTCCTTTTGCGGTACGCGGTAAATGTCCCTAAGAAGGGAGTAGGAGTCCAAAACGGGAACATCCCACCAAAGCTGCGTCCGCTGGCCGAAGACCACGCCGATATGCCGGACGTGGGACTTCCTCTCAAGCCAGGGTGTGCGCCCTCCAATGGAAACTTCTCCGCTGTCGGGCGTCAGGATGCCGCTTAAAACTTTGACCGTGGTGGATTTCCCCGCGCCGTTGGGACCGATATAGCCCACCAGTTCCCCTTTTTCAATGGCAAAGGAGACATCCGTTAATGCGGGAACGGATGAGTTTTCACGGCGAAAAAGGCGGAATGCTCCTTTTTCCATGCGGCGGCGTACCACAAAGGTTTTGTTCAAGTGGCTGACGGATATGTAAGGCATATAAACTCCCTTCGGTCCAAACAAACAACAGGGTTTATTATTATAGACGCAAAGGAAGGTTCTGTCAATTGCTATTTCTTATCAACGTGAAGTACTTGCTGCCCTGCAGATAACCTCGGGCAACTTGCCCACCGGACGCGCAAATGGTATAATCACACAGGGTGATGGTATTGGAAGACAGGCGGCTCAACAAATATATCGCGGACAGCGGCTACTGCTCGCGCCGCGAGGCGGACCGGCTGATTGAAGAGGGTAAGGTGACGGTCAACGGGCGTGTGGCAAAAATCGGGGAGAGGGTCACCCCGGGTGCGCGCGTTGTTGTCGAAAAGCATCCCTTAAGCGGGGCGGGCGACAAGGCGTATCTCGCGGTATACAAGCCGCAGGGCATCGTGTGCACCGCCGACCCGCGCGAGCCGATGAACATTGTTGACTACATCCATTTTCCCGGACGTATCTATCCCATCGGCCGCCTCGACAAGGACAGCGAGGGGCTGATTCTTTTGACAAGCGACGGCGATATCGTAAACCGCATCCTGCGCGCCTCGGGCAGGCACGAGAAGGAATACGAGGTCGCGGTGGACAGGCCTGTTACGCCTGAATTTCTTGACAGGATGAGCAGAGGCGTTAAGATCCTCGGGCAGGTCACACTTCCCTGCCGTGTGCGCAAAACCGGCCCCGGCACGTTCCGCATTATCCTTGTGCAGGGGCTGAACCGCCAAATCCGCCGTATGTGCGAATATCTGGGCTACAATGTCGTTCATCTGCGCCGCATCCGCATCATGAATATCACCCTGGGCGGCATGCGCCCCGGCAATTGGCGTATGCTCACGGATGCTGAATTGAACACCCTCCTGAAGAGCCTCGACGCCGGGGGAAGCAGCGCGCCGGAGGAGGAAGAATAGGCTACGCAGCCGCAGTGGAGATTATAAACATGACATCTACATAACTTGTAATGAAAAAATGTCGCATTTTCCAATAAATAGTTGTGCTTTTTCCCCGAAATATACAAGTAGGGCTATGTTCCAACCTTAATATGCTCCAGCCGCAAAGCTGAATGCATGTTGACAAGTGTATATATTCGTGACATAATGTAAAAAATCGCCATAAGGCGAACTATAATCATATATTTTATACATGGTGCTGGGAGGCGCATCTTCATGGATGTGGGCGTCATCCTGATCCGGTTCTTTGTTAATATCGTCCCGGTTCTGGCGGCGCTTTACACATGGATGGGCATTCGTTTCTGGCGGCAAGGGAAAAAGGATGGGAATCCGTGGTATTCTTTGCTGCTGTTATGCTGTGCCATGTTTGCTTTGGAATATTATCTGGAGATGCAGATTGATAATACCGCCGTTGAATTGGCTTTGCGGTCAGTATCCTTTTTGATGCTGGCCTTATTGCCGGCCTTTGGCATTCTATTTATCCGCCGGCTGACTATGAATGAAACAGTGCCGCGCCGGATCCAGGCAGTGCTTTATTCCCTGACGTTTGTATTGTGGCTGATGTTTGTGCTTAATCCCCTTCACGGCTTATATTATGGTGAAACTGCCCACCGGTCCATTGGGGGGTACAGATCACTGTACTTTACAAAAGGGCCGCTGTTTTATGCGTTATATGGATATTGCGCAGCATTCCTCATATATGCTCTGTGGAAACTGGGAAACGCATTACATGAGACGAGGCAGCGGTCAGACAGGCACAGGTATATCTTGCTGATTGTTTTCTTTGCTTCGCTTTTGCCCTGCGTCCTATGGCTGTTTTTGGGACTGGACAGGATCGTTGATCCAACACCCATCTTTCTGTTGTTTCTGGGATCCGTTTCCCTGTGGGGGGAAGGCAAGAACGATTTGATGAAAACGCAGCTGAATCGCTGGGAGAATATGTTCGGCGATTGCGCAGAGCCGGCATTCCTGTTCAAGGAAGGCGATGAGCTGAAGAAGGCCAACAGGGAGGCATCCAGGCTGTATGGTGCTTTAGATATGGAGCCCGCAGCGCTTCACGATTATCTGGAGCGTGCAATTGAACGCAGGAAGCCTGCAGGCTTTCCTCCCGCCCGTCCCGTAAGGTGGCTTGATGTGCGCAAAAGCGAATTTGATGTGCGGCGGGGACTGAATCATTACCAAATGACTGATGTGACAGACAGGCGCAGCCAGCATCAGCTTCTTCGGGCCAGTGAGGAACAGTACCGCCTTCTCATCACACAGATGCAGCAGGGCCTCGCCGTGTTTGAAGCGGGCGAGGGCAAAAATCCCGAAGAATACATTTGCCTGCACGGAAACGAGGCATTTGCAAAATCAGTCGGCGTGGAAGCTGCCGCGCTTTTGCCTGGACAAAGGATGAGAGATGTTTTTCCCATACTGGATGACGGCTGGAAAGCGGCGCTTTTGCGAACTGCCAAGGGTGAGGAAGTACCCCGGTTTGAAAGGTACTGGAATGAAAAGAAAGGGTATTTCGGCATAAGGGTCTATGCGCCTTTGCCGGGCCAGGTGGCGGTGATCCTTTCGGATATTACCGCCCGAAAAGCAATCGAGCAGGAACTGCGCACAAAGGATAAGCTGCTGATGACCATCATTGGCTTGACGCAGGACCTTTTGGGCGTTCAGGATTACAGGCAGATCATTCCAAGGGTGCTTTCTTTGATGGGCGAGGCGCTTAACGTAAGCCGCGGCTACTTGTTTGAAAGCGTATATGCGGATGGCAAGCTGTGCACTATCAGCCAAAAGGCCGAATGGTGTGCGGGGGATGCCGTGTCCCAAATCGATAATCCAAACCTTCAGGAAATAAGCGCAGACAAGATGCAGGAAATTTTGCCGCTCCTTCAGGAGGGGAAGGCATTTTTGGCTCATGTTAAGGATTTACAATCCGGTAATGCGCGCATGATGCTGGAAGGACAGGATATTCAGTCCGTTCTGATCCTCCCCGTATTCGCAGGGGATTTACTCTGGGGCTTTGTAGGGTTTGACGAATGCCGGCAAATTAGGGAATGGACGGCAATGGAACAGGGCGTATTGCGCCTGTTTGCCGATTCCCTTGGCCGGGCCGTGGAACGATATGACAATGAGCAAAAGCTGCGGAGTGTTCAAGAACGCAATACTGCTATGCTCCACGCCATTCCCGACCTGTTCTTCATCATTACCACTGAAGGCAGGATCACCCATTATCATGCCTCATACAGGCCGGAGGAGCTGTACGATCCGCCGGAGCGCTTTATAAACAGGCTGGTGACGGATGTTCTGCCTCCGGAAACAGCTGAGCCTATGCTGAGCCATGTCAGGGAAGCGCTTGACCGCAATGCCATGCAGGTTTTTGAATATTCCCTGGATTATACTGGAAGGGTCAGGCACTTTGAGGGCCGGTTGCTGCCCATCAACCAGGAATCTGTACTTTTGCTGGCAAGGGATATCACCGAGCGCAAGCTGCGGCTGGAGAAGATCGAGTACCTGAGCTATCATGACCAATTGACGGGGCTTAATAACCGGCGCCGGTACATGCAGCAGATCATGCGTATAGACAAGCCTGAAAAGCTGCCTCTGGCCATCATTATGGCAGACTTGAACGGCCTGAAGCTTACCAATGACGCTTTCGGCCATCAAATGGGCGATGTTCTGCTTACGCGGACAGCCGAGGTGCTAAGAAGGCTGTGCGATGAGGAAATGATTTTCCATATGGGCGGGGATGAGTTTGTGCTTCTGCTGCCGTGTACCGATGCCGCTGCGGCTGAGGCGTGCTGCCGGCGCATACAGCAGGAAATAGCAGGCGAGTCCACGGGTATGCTGGTCTTTTCCGCATCCATCGGGTTTGCGGTAAAGCATTCGCTTCAGGTTTCCTACAGCGACGTTTTCCGTCAGGCGGAAGACAATATGTACCGCCATAAGCTGACCGAAGGGGTTGAGATGCGCCGGCGCGCCGTACACCAGATATTGCAGACACTGTATCAAAGAAGCCCGCGGGAGATGCAGCATTCTCAAAAGGTGGGGGAACTCAGCCAAAAAATTGCCCGTGTCATGGGCCTAAATCCGGAGGAAGTGGATCAGGCATACCAGGCTGGGGTAATGCATGATATAGGCAAGATCGGCATCGATCAGAAGATTCTGGAAAAGACAACACGGCTCGATGATGGAGAACTCAGGGAAATGCGTCGTCACAGCGAGGTGGGCTACCGCCTGCTGAACTCTGTTCATGGCCTTGCTCATATCGCTCCCTTTGTATTGGAGCACCATGAGCGCTGGGACGGCATTGGCTATCCCAAAGGCATTGCCGGGGAAAAAATCAGCCTGATTGCACGAATTATCGCTGTGGCCGACGGATATGATGCCATGGTATCCCCGCGCACTTACAAGCAGCCCATGGCGCCAAAGGATGCGCTCATAGAGGTGCGCCGCTGCGCAGGGACCCAGTATGATCCCAAAGTGGCCCGGGCATATGTGGAGGGCGTGATGGGGGATAAGTGGGAAGACGGTATGATGGCGGAGGGTAAGAGCGATTTGGCGTCCCAAATGCCATTCATTCAGCCGGAAGCTATACAGCGCGACGCTCGGCAGCCGGTCTCGCAGAACCGGACTTACCCGATGTGAGGAATTTGAAAATACTGAAACCGTACACCAAAAATACTTGCTCCGGCGGAACGCTAAGGCTATACTGCTTGCATGCGGCCCGCCGGGGCTTTTTGTGGAGGTATGCATGAAGTGGAAAGATAGCTTTCATCCCTACGCTTTGACCACCATTCTATTTTGGTCGCTGGCATTTCCCATCACGCACCTGGCCATGAATCACTTTTCGGCTTATGGTTTGGGACTTTGGCGGTATATGGCGGCAAGCGCCGCGCTGCTGCCCGTGGTGCTGATCAAGAAACTTCGTCCGCCCCGAATGAAGGATTTGGGCTGGTTTCTTTTATCCGGTGCGCTGGGCTTTGCGGTTTATATGGTGGTATTCAACCTGGGCAACGATCTTGTGACATCGGCGACCTCCAGCGTGATGCTGGCTGTGACGCCTGTTCTTACCGCTTTGCTTGCCCGCCTGTTTTATAAGGAAAGGCTGAAAGCCCGCCAGTGGATTGCCGTGGCAGTCGAATTTTCAGGCATCCTGATCCTGGCGCTTTTGCGGGGCTCGCTGGCTATCAATGAAGGCGTGCTGTGGCTGATGGCTGCGGTGATCTGCATCAGTTTATACAATATCATCCAGCGCCGGCTGACAAAATCCTATTCTTCGCTGCAGTCCGCCGTGTACAGCATCTTTTGCGGTACGCTGCTTTTGTGCATATTCCTGCCACAGGGAATTGCGGAAGCGAAGACTGCCGCTTTGGAATACTGGTTGTATGTTGCGCTGCTGGGCGTATTCCCCAGCGCCGTGGCTTATGTCACCTGGTCCGCGGCCTTCCAAAGGGCGCCCCGCACCAGCGATGTGAGCAACTATATGTTCATTACGCCCTTCTTAAGCGGCCTGGCAGGCTTTCTTATCAATGGGGAAACCCCCGATATCTCTACCCTCCTGGGCGGTGCGGTGATCCTTTCCGGCGTGGCTTTGTTCAACTACCGCCCCACCAGGGGCTCCGCCCCTGGACCCCGTCAAAGGTTCCGTAACCCCACCCCGCCAGTGGCGGGAATAGGTGGGGTGGAGGAAACGACCGAAACAAGCAATGCAAGCGGCAGCGCAGCAGTGCGCTGATTGAGGTCGTCGGAATACATCCCTTTGAAATCCCTCTATTAGCGATAATGAAGGCAATGTGTAGCTATCCTTTCATGTAGTTAAATTCCATACAAAGCGGGAGATTGATAATCGCCCCTACGGCTGCAAAGAGTATATTGACTTTACTTCCGGCCCATATGTGTTCTGGAAGAAAGTCAACAAACAAACTGCGTTGTAGGGGCGATTATGAATCGCCCGCCAAGTATGGATGATACATGGTTTTTGGGAATTTGAAATTGTTAAAAATGGGGATTCTCAAGGGGTTCCCATCTGGCTCAATCGTCGCATCGCATCGCTATCGCTCGCGCTACTCGTTTCGCCAGCCTCCTCCCCCGACGGCTCAATCGGCGCGCTGCTGCGCTGCCGCTTGCATCGCTTGTTTCGCCGTTTCCTACGCCTCACTTCATCCGCCACTGGCGGCGTTCGGCTTTGGAACCTCGCTTCATCCCTCCATCTAGCTCAATCGGTGCATTGCTCACTGCCGTTCGCACTGCTTGTTTCGCCAGCCTCCTCCACCCCGCCCTTTTCCGCCACTGGCGGGGGCGGCGTTTCGGAGCCACAGGCGGCGCTTCGGCAACGGAGCCTTTCGTGGGGTCCAGGGGCAAAGCCCCTGGTGGGTTAGTTGGTCATCACGGCATCAAGCCAGGCTTCTGCCATGAGGGCGGAACCGGCAGGCGTGGGGTGTACGCCATCGGCTGCCCAGAAGGACAGTTCCTGGCGGGTGCTGGCCTGGGCAAAGATGCCGTCGAAGGGCACATAGATTGCGCCGTATTCCCGGGCCAGGGAGCGGACAATATGGATCTTGGGATCCAGGTCTTCCCGCCAGGCGGACCGGTCCTCAGGAATGGGTAAAAGGAAGGGTTCACAAAGAATCAGACTGGCATTGGTGCGGGTACGCACATCCTCCAGCATGGCCCGGTAGTGCTCGGAAAACTCGGCGGCGGTAGTGCGCATATTCGAATCGAAAAAACGCCAGGTATCGTTAATGCCAATGAGAATGGAAACCCAGTCCGGCTGGAGGGCTATGCAATCCTCCTGCCACCGAAGCTGCATGTCGCTGGCACGGTCACCGCTTACACCGCGGTTTAAAAAGGTGATGCCAAGCTCAGGATAGCGGGCGGAAAATAGATTCGCGGCAAAATAGGCGTAGCCGAAGCCCAGGTTACCGGGCTCCAGGCGGTTGCGGCCGCAGTCGGTAATGGAATCGCCCTGAAAGAGAACAAGGTCGCCCTGTTGAAAGATGGGTTTCATGGGGAGCACTCCTTTTCTGTTGTTGTATAACTTATGATGCAAAATTGACGAATTCGATGCTTGAAGGATACACAACATGGGGGTTTTTGTCAAATGGTTTTGGTAAAAAAGGTGGCTGTATCTCTGATTCTCCGGCAACATCAAATGTTGTGGACTGCAAGCGATGAAAATGTCAGTAATAGATGGCAGCAATCAAACTTAAACCAGCATCCGATTTTCTCTGCTGCTTCCTCCACCTCCGTGGCGTGTCATCCTGAGGGCTCCGCCCGATGGATCTTTTGCTGCAAACCTTATCCGAAAGGCAAGATCCTTCGGGCGGAGCCCTCAGGATGACATACAGGCGGAGCATGTCTTGTCACCCATTGGGTACGCAATGTAATGAGATGGTTCTCGTTATATAGAATATTTGCTTCATGAAACATCCCCAATCGTGTTCAGGCTTCCGGTTTGATGCCAAAGGGGTACATAGCCATAGCGGTAGGAGAGCCGGCAAAGCCAAATTTTTCGTATAGAGGCCTGCCCATATCCGAAGCGTTGAGCAGTATCCGCTGGCACAGGTTTTCTTTCGCCTCTTCAATGATCAGGCTAAGCAAACGGGAGGCAATGCCCTGCCTTCGAAAGGCCGGCACAGTATACACATTGCCGATATAGGCGGTTTTTCCGGAAGGGCACCAATCATTGGGCGGCAGGGTATAATAGGCCGCACCGCCCATGGCGATGATGTTGCCGTTATCTTCGGCCATCCAAGCGGAAAAACTGCTGTCCGTAAACCCGTTTTTAATGTATTGCATCGTGTTTCCAAACATCAGGCTGAGAAACGCTTCGGAATAGTTCTCTTCTTCCCGAAGCATGTCTACCCGCAGGCGGGACAGGACCTCCACATCTGACAGGGCAGCTTTTCGAAATTCCATGGTGAGACCTCACTGTAAAGCGGAATGGGTTTAAAACAAGGAGACTTCCATTCCGCTGATCGGCGCAGATGTATGCAAACTAAACTGATGACACTATTATAAATCAACAAGGTGGGCCATGAAAAGCGCAGGCTGTCAAGCTAACCGTAACAAGGAGGGCGCTTGATAAGTGCCTCTACGGCGGCAAAGAGTATAATGGCTTTTCTCCAAGTTCATGTTACATTGTAAAAACAAAGCCCCATATTCAAAACAAAGTCAACTATGACTTCATCCTAAATATGGGGATTCCAAAGGGGCTGTGTCCCTTTGGTGGGAGTGCAGAGGGCAAAGACCTCTGCCTAACGGCTCTTGTGGAACAGCAGCCTTTCGTACCGTTCACGGTCCGTGGTACGGGTCAATGTCTCCAGCTCCTCGTCGCCCATCACGGTATTGCGTCCCTGGTCGTACAGAATGTCCACCTTTTCCTTGATGGCGGCCACCAGGGGATCCTGCTTTTGGATGGCGTGTTCACCCTTGAGCTTGAAATAACCGTTCATCCAGTGCGCGATGCCGGCCAAGCCGCTGTGGCTGTCCACGGCCACGGTTGCGGGGCGGTTGAGTATCTTGGCTGTGTCGAAAATATTGTAGATTTCCTCATCCTTGAGCATGCCGTCGGCATGGATGCCTGCCCTTGTCACATTGAAATGGCGGCCCACAAAAGGCTGACGGGGGCTGATTTCAATACTGATCTCCCGCTCCATGTAATCGGCTATCTCGGTGATGGCGGTCAGGTCCATGCCATCGGTGGTGCCGCGCAATGCCTGATACTCAATGGCCATGGCTTCCAAAGGGCAGTTGCCGGTGCGTTCGCCTATACCAAGCAGCGAGCAATTGATGCTGGCGCAGCCGTACAGCCATGCGGTGCCGGCGTTGCATACCACCTTGTAAAAGTCGTTGTGCCCATGCCATTCCAGGTCCTCGGCAGGGACCTCGGCGTAGTGCCTAAGGCCATAGATGATGCCCTGCACGCTGCGGGGCAAGGCAGTGCCGGGATAGGATACGCCATAACCCATAGTATCGCAGGCACGAATCTTGATGGGCATACCGCTTTCCTGGCTCAGGCGCATCAATTCCGTAGCGAAAGGAACCACAAAACCATAAAAATCGGCCCTGGTGATATCTTCAAAATGGCAGCGGGGCTTGATTCCCCTTTCCAAAGCGGCGCGGACGATGGACAGGTATTTTTCCATGGCCTGACCGCGGGTCAGATGCATTTTGTTAAAGATGTGGTAATCACTGCAGGAGACCAGGATGCCTGTCTCCTTAACGCCTGCATCCTTGACCAATTGAAAGTCCTTTTCGTTGGCACGGATCCAGGTAGTGATCTCTGGGAAGGGCAGATCAAGCTCCTGACAGCGGCGCAGCGCTTCCCGGTCCTTTTCAGTGTAGAGGAAAAATTCGCTCTGACGCACAATACCCTTGGGACCGCCCAGGCGGCTCATAAGCTTGTATAGCGTCACGATCTGATCCACCGTGAAGGGTGACACGCTCTGCTGCCCGTCCCTGAAGGTGGTGTCGGTGAGCCATATTTCATCCGGCATGTTGATGGGAACCAGACGGTTGTTGAAAGCAATTTTAGGGATGGAGGCATAATCGAAACTTTCCCTGTACAGGTTAGGCTCCTTCACATCCTGGAGGGAGTACTTGTATTTGGCCTGCTGGATTAAGTTGGTACGCCGGTCAAACTTGAGCATTTCGATTCACCTCAACATTTCTTATAAATGGAATGATCAAACGGGAGGTTCCAGCAAGGAAACAAAGTGTTCTATGCGGTCCAGGCCTTTTTTGATATCGTTAAGAGAAACAGCATAGCTAAGCCGTAAGTAGCCTTCCGCCTCAAAAGCAACGCCCGGTACCACGGCCACCTGCTCCTCAGTGAGCAGAAGTTCTGCAAAATCCATGCTGCCGTTTATTACCCGGTCTTTATACTTATGGCCGATGAGCGCTTTCATGTTCATCATCACATAGAAGGCTCCCGCGGGCTTTTTGCAGGAAAGGCCCGGTATCCAGCCGATATGCTCCACCATGTAGTTACGTCTGCGTTCAAACTCCGCTGCCATTTCCTTTACGCATTTTTGGTCAGCTGTGAGCGCCGTAACGCCGGCATGCTGGGCGATGCTGTTGGGGTTGGAGGTAGCCTGGCTCTGGAAATTGCCCATGGCCTTAATGACATCCAATGGTCCGGCGCAATAGCCGATGCGCCAGCCGGTCATCGCGTAGGATTTGCTCAGGCCGTTCACTAAAAAGGTACGGGCTTTGGCATCCTCCGACAAGGAAGCAATGGAAACGTGCTTGCGGCCGTCATAAAGCAGATTTTCGTATATCTCATCGCTGACAATAAAGAAATCATGCTCTTTCGCGAGATAAGCGGCGTTTTCAAGCGCCTCTTTGGACCAAACGCTGCCGTTGGGATTGGAGGGGCTGGTGATGATGATAGCCTTGGTGCGGGCAGTGATCTTTTCCGCAAGATCATCTCTTGAGGGAACGAAATCATTCTCCTCGGTCGTGGGAACGAATACCGGCACGCCTCCGGCCATACGTACCATCTCAGGGTAACTTACCCAACAGGGGGTAGGGATCAGTACCTCATCCCCATCGTCCAGGATCGCCTGGAAGATGGTGAACAGGGAGTGTTTGGCTCCATTGGATATGATGATTTCTCCCGGAGTATAGCTCAGACCATTGTCTCTTTGGAACTTTGCACAGGCGGCCTTGCGCAGCGCCAGCGTCCCTTCCGAAGGGGTATACCTGGTTAACCCTAACGCGATGGCTTCACGGGCGGCGTCGCATATGTGGGAGGGCGTGGGAAAATCCGGCTCGCCGGCTCCAAAGCCCACCACGTCAAGACCCTGCTGTTTCATATCCTTTGCTTTAGCGTCAATGCTAAGCGTAAGCGATGGAGCGATGGCTTTACACATCCGGGAAATTGAACGCGGCATGGGGGGATTCCTCCTAAGGAAATTTTGATTGGGATGATATTTCAATTTGTGCATGCTGTCCATTTTTCACTCGAAAAATGGCATAAAAAAAACTTGCCTGCACGTTTGGCTGCAGGCATCCCCTGTGAGGCTGCGCCTTTGCGGCCCATAATGCATGGTACTACATCCTATTCTACAAAATGACGGCAGTTCCTGCTTCCAAAGTGGCATTTTTAAAAATATTTTGCATCATCGTATATTTGAAATTGCATTTTGCTTTTTTGGTCGGAGACTTGCCTTATCCTCCATGTACGGGGTTCATATGGTCTTCCTTGGGATTGAGCTTGGAAAACATGGTATCCGCCATAATAACGCCGCGCTGCACGATGAGCTGGCCGTATTGCTTACGCAGGTCGTCGATGGTTGTGGAAAGGGCCAGCCTGGCATCGCGCTTTAATGCATCGCCGAACATATCCAGCTGTACCGGGGCGGTATCGGATTCCAGCTGTCCGCAGGAAATGCCTATGCTTCGAAGCGGCAGCAGCGTTAAGTACCGCTCCGTGAAAAGCGCCATGGCTGTTTCGGCAATTTCGTCCTCCAGGTTTGTGCCGTGGCCAAGCGTTCTTTGGCAGGATGCCCAGTTCAATTTTGTATCCCGGACATTGATTGAAATACGGCGGCTGCGGAATTTCTGTTCCCGCATCCTCATGGCCACGCTTTCGGCCAGCAGGTAAAGGACGCACTTCACGTCCTCCGCCCCAGTCATATCCCTGGGGGTGGTAACGCTGTTTCCGATGGATTTGACGGGAGGGACATCCTCCAGCCGTTTGACGGGGGACAGGTCATAGCCGTTGGCGTAGGCAATCAGGTACAGGCCATTTTTGCCAAGAAGCCGCTGCATCAAATCAGCGTCGGCGCGGGCCAGATCGCCGATGGTGTAGATGCGCAGGTCCATCAGCTTTCTGGTGGTTTTAGGGCCAACGAAAAGAAGGTCGGAAATGGGAAGGCGCCATACGATTTCCTTGTAGTTGTCTTTGGTGATCACCGTGGTGGCATCCGGCTTTTTCATATCGCTGGCCAGCTTGGCAAAAGGTTTGTTAAAGCTGACCCCGGCTGAAATGGTGATCTCCAGTTCCTTTTTAATGCGCTCCCGCAGGCGGTCGGCAAGCTGCGCGCCATCCTCCATGGTGAATTTGGGATCGGATACATCCAGCCAGCATTCGTCCAGCCCAAAGGGCTCCACCCGGTCCGTATAATCGAAGAAGATCGCCCGCATACGGTTGGAAAACTGGGTGTACAGCGAGGAATGGGGCGGTGAAACGATCAAAAGCGGGCAAAGCTGCTTTGCCTGCCATGTGACCATGCCCGTTTTGACGCCGTATTGCTTGGCTTCCCTGGTGCTGGCCAGCACGATGCCGTGGCGTATTTCAGCATTGCCGCATACTGCCATGGGCTTGCCGCGCCATTCCGGATGGAAGACGCATTCCACCGAAGCATAGAAGGAATTTGCGTCACAATGCAAGACCACCCGTTCCATGAAACACCCACTCCAGACATACAAACATATGTTCTCTTATTATCATATGATACACTTTTGAAATCATGCATATCAATGAAAATTCCTGGAAATAGCAAACAAAGGCAAACAAAAAAAGCGCCCTTGCCGGGCGCCAACAGGTCATCCCAAAAGGTTCATACGGCCTGTGCCATCAGTTTGCTCATAGCGGCAGTCATAATGCCTGTGATGTCGGCTGTGTCCGAAAGCCAGGCTTCCTGCGCCTCCCTGGGCAGGATGACCGGCATGCGGTTGTGTATATAAGCAATGCCTGGCGCGGCATCCCGGGTTAGGATCACAAACAGGGGAAGCTTGGAATCCTTCTCCCAGCGGTAGCAGCCAGCCATATATAAAAGGGGACTTTGCGGATCGCGAATGGCATGTTTCACCTTCTTGCTGCCTACCGTCTGCCACTCAAAATAGTTGGAAGCAGGGATCAGGCACCGCCTTTCCATCATGGGCTGGCGGAACATGGATTTTTCCATGGCGGTCTCGCTTCTTGCGTTGATGATGACGCCTGAACCGTCAAACTTGGAAAAGCCCCACTTCATGGCGAAGGGTTCCACGGTATGCATTTTGCTGTTGGCGATGGCCGGCACGGTATCGGTAGGGAATATTTCGCCCTGCTTTATGTGCAGGCCGTCAGGATCATCCTTCAGCTTTCGCTCAATCTCCGCAATGATCTTTAAAAGCTCCTCCGTAGGATCATCCTTTTCGATATAAAAGCGCCCGCACATACTGGCACCCTCCGTTTTTTTTATATGCAGATACAGCACATGGTAGGATACCCATATAGGCTCAATTATATGACAGTGCTGCGGCACCTTGACAGGTGATTGTACTGGTGTTATAATTGAAAAAAATTTCAATAAAAAAGAGGGAGAATCATGTCACCGCGTACGAAAGCGCAATTCGAAGCCATGCAGGATGCCGCCAGGGAAAAGATACTGGATGCCGGACTTCTTCTATTTGCAAGGAAGGGATTGGCTGCCACCGGCGTAACGGAGATTGCCAGGGAAGCGGGGGTAAGCCTTGGCTTGTTATACCACTATTATGCCTCCAAGGAAGAGTTGTTTTCCGCGCTTGTGAACATGGCTGTTCAGGGGGCCAGGGAGGCTCTGGAAGGTTTTAACGAAGACGAATTGGATGCGTCGGGGCAGATCAAGAAAATATCCCGGATGGTTAGCGGCGTTTTGCAGCGGGAGAACAAAACTGCGTATTACTTTCTGCTGCTCACACAAGCAGGATTGGCCGGTATTGCTCCTGAGAATCAAATGCAAAGTTTATTGTCAAGCGGAGACATGGGCGTTCCGTTTATGATCCTGCAAAATCTGATCCGAATTGGCCAGATGCAAGGCACGGTAAAAGACGGCGACCCAAGACAGCTGGCACAGTTATACTGGGCGGCTTTCCAGGGGCTGTGCCTATACAAAATCACCATGCGCAGCTTTTTGCCTCCGGCACCGGAACAGTTGGATGGTATTTTATTATTGTGAAAGGACGGACTATGAACAAATGAAAACGGAGAATTTTATGACTACTGGCCAGGATTGGGCCAACTATATCTCCCACGAGCTTGATTCCAACGGCATGATCTACTTGACAGCTTTATTGAACGGGCAGCCCGACGCGGATATATTGAAGCAAGCGGTTGTGAAAAGCATAGAGCTTCAGCCGGTATTGGGCTGCAGGTTTGATCTTGAAAAGGAGCCGCCGGTGTGGACGGCCATAGGGGAGAACTTCCATTGGTTTTCTGTTATTGAGGCTGACACCTGGCAGGAGGGACTTGCTGCCTTCCTGCATGAGTATCCTGTTAAGGGGCAGCTTGCGGTGCGGCTGATCACATGCTTAAGGCAGCCGGCGTTGTGCTTGCGATTGGACCACGCGGCTGTGGATGGTGCAGGGGCAAAGGCATATTTTGCGCTTTTGAGCAGGCTGTACAACGCGCTCGCCGCCGGAGAGAAGCTGCCGGAAAACATTCTGCAGGACAGGCCGGAGATGCAGGTATTTGCGGCTGCCGGGATTGATGATTTCCGCAAGGCGCTAAGAAGAGAAAGTTCCGCGCCCATCCCTTTTGTCACATTCCCGTACCGGAATGAAGCTGGGCAGGAGGCACGGTATGCATGGATCACATTCCCTTTGGCGGAAATAAAGGCTGTTCCGGGCTGTACTGTAAACGATCTGCTTCTGGCCGCCTGCGCAAGGGCGCTGGCCCACGAAACGGACACGGAACAATCGGTTGTACTGAACATGACGGTGGACCTTAGGCGCTATCTCCAGGAAGAAGACGTGCCGGCAGCCTGCAACCTGTCAGGGATGGAAAAAGTGTGCATAACTTACGCGCCCGGTGAGACCTTTGTAGAGACGGCAGCAAAGGCGGCAAAGGAGACCGCAGCGGTCAAGGCGAGCCATCCTGGTCTGAGCAGTGCCGCATCCATGGCTTACTTACGCCTGATGCCTTTTGAAAGAGCACGAGCATTTTTATTGGATGCAAGCCGCAAAGCAAAAGCGGCGGGAGCGGCCGCGCCCATCGTATCGAATCTTGGATGGATGCATAAGGGCGAAATGAGGTTTGGAGATATTTTGGTGACGGAAATTGTTCCCCTGGTTCTTGCCATGCACGCCCCAGCTGTTATGCTTGGCGCAGGCAGCTATGGAGATAATTTGACGCTATCTGCCGGATACTTTGAGGGAGAAAGGAAGGCGGAGGATGTGGAACGATTTTTATATAGGGTCAGAGATGAAATAACGGGGGAATAAATTGAGCCGGCCTACTGAGGGAAGCAGACCGGCTTTTGACTTTAAAAAAGACTCGGGAATAAAATGCATGTGTTTTTATGGATAAGCCTTCTGGTTGGGATCGGTCAGCGTTACCGCGTCCAAGGTGTAGGTTGTGACATAAACAAGGCTGTTGTCCTTTACAAGCCGCTCCTCCACCACAAAGCACCAGGCTGGTGTGTAGGTACGTTCTGCAATGCTTGCGTACACAGGCTTGATCTCAGTCAAGACACAGTAGGAGGCGTATTCGGTAAAGTCGCGCACATACCCAATATCGGCACCGGCATAATCCACATCCACCGTTGTGGTGGCATCGGTGTAGTAGGTGGACATCCATTCCTTCAAGGCGTTCCTCCAGGAAGCGGTGGGGGCGGTAAGCGGCGCTGCAGAAACCTCTTTTGGCAAATCATGCACTGAGACTTGCGCGATGCCTCCGCCATCCTTTACCAGCAGGCTTAAGTTTGAGGTACCGCCTACCCTGGCATCAGGCTCCCTCGCATTCCCATTCGGCCAGGAGTACCCGGGGGTCACGGGCAAGCCGCGCAGCATGATGGTCAAACTGACCGCCGTAAAATCCAAGTCGGTATATCCAAACTTTTCTGCGCTTCTTTTGAAACTCCGTATGAGTTCCGCCTGCTGTTCCTTCCAGTCGCTAGTTTTTTGGTGTATTCCATAGGTGGCGGGGTCGAACAGGCGGGCAACGTTCATACCCTCCTCATAGGGCGCAAAGCCAAGTTCCCTCAGGAAGGTAAGGGAAATTTGCTTTGCCCGGGCCATCTCTTCCGGCTTTTCGTCTCCGGTGTCCGGCATACTTGATGCCAGCGTATCATCGGCATAGTCTGCATATAACCGCCCCGGCGCGCCTTTTTCTACATATTCAGCAAAGCTTCCGTTCTTTTCCCAGGTTGCGGACTTTTTATTATCTTGCCTTTTTATACCGTCGGTCTTCTCCATGGCGGCAAGGAGCCCAGCTTTGTCTATGGCTGCATATTCTACGGTGATGGCGTTCAACTGTTCTGTGGTAAACTCCTGCGGGACCGGGCAGTCTACCTTCAAAACCTGATTGGCGTCACGGAACCTAAGAATTCCAATTGTACCCGAAAGCCGCCCATCCTTTTCCGCAATGCTGCCAAGGTCCACATCTTCGGCGTTATAGTCGTTCCATACGCCGTTTGGGTCGTTATCCGATGCCAGGGCGGGCAGGCATATGAATATCATGAGTGCCAGCAAGGCGGTCAGGGCTATACCTTTCCGCCCAAATGCCTTCTTACCCCTTTTAGTAATTGTCATACTGATCCCTCCATTCCTGAACTGTGGATACCTCTAAGGTTATGGTCAAGGCACTTTGTTCCTTTGTATCGCTTCCGTATATCCAGCTTGATACGGGCACCTCCACCTGTATGTTCCCGTTTTTGTCCAGCAGTTTTGCATATTGTTCCGGGGTCACTTGAAAAAGGTCCGCCTCCAGCAGGTAGGTTTCGCCCTGTTCCTCCGGCACCCAGCCCACAGAGCAGGTCATATTCCTTCCGCCGACAGTTATTTGGTTTACATCGATCACCAGGGCTTGCTTACCCTTTGGCAGCCACTTGTCCAGGGTGGTATGTTCATCACCCCACCAAATCTCGTCCATATGGATGCCATCCGCACCAAAGTCGCCTCTGCCTAACAGCCGGTACATGTCGGGCTCCGCAGGGGAAACATGCAATACTATGGAGAGCTTCATGTCGTTCCAAAGGTAATCCCTGGCCTGCAAGATCACCTGCTTGCCATCGAAACTTTGATTTAGGGGCTTTAGCACGTCATTCTCAACGGCGGATTTTTCCAGGGGTTCGCTGGTCATCTCGGTCAGGAAATCAAGCACTCCAAGGCTCTTGGCCGCCAGTGCGCTGCCTGCCAGAAGTACCAGACATGCGGCCGCAATGGGTATCCAGCGCAAGCTTTTCTTAGCTGTCCTTACGGTTTTCATTTCTTTTATCGCATTTGCAACCTGGGCAGAGAAGCCAGCAGGCGTTTGCTCATACGCATTCTCCAGATTTACCCCCAAAGGAGCATCGTTTGTTTTCATCCTTGCGCCTCCGTTTCGTCAAGTTCTTTGCGCAATAGTTCCCTGGCTTTGGACAGCCGCCATTTCACCGTGCCGGCTGGGATATGAAGCATCCGGGCCGCCTCTGCAACCGTAAAGCCTTCCAGGCAGTTAAGTATCAGTGGCAGGCGGAATTTTTCAGGAAGGGCCATCACAGCGTCATGAAGCGATGTATCGGGTGCTTCCGTCTGGGTGCTTTGGGGAACTTCCGCCATAGTGACCATCCTGCTTTTTTTGCGCTGAACGTTGCGGCATTCGTTGATGACGATGCGCATAAGCCATGCCCGGAAGTATGTATCCTCCGCCCGGCTCCGTTTTTCCCAGGCCTTTTTGAGTGCCTCCTGCACGGCGTCGGCGCAGTCGGCCCAATTGTCAAGCATGCTGCGGGATACGCGGTACAGCGTGCGCTCCATAGCCGTGACCTCGCCCACAAAGGTTTCTTCGTCCACCACCAGGGGACCACTCCTCTTTTGCGGATTACTTTCAAACGCGTTTGGCAGGCTTTTTTTCCTACACCATGATAACGGAATTAAAATAGAAATGGTTGGATAAATGCGGAAAAATTTTTAGACAAAGCAAACAATGTGCTATTTCCAGGAAGTTGTAAATTATTCCAGACAAGGGAAAAAACGCAAGGGAAAGGGCGTTGAATGGTCAGGTAAAGGATGGAGGGAGAAAGGTATGAAACGGATTTTTGTACTTTTGATCTGTCTGGCGGTGATTGTTTCCTTTCCGGTTCTCGGCTTAGCCATGAATGACGGGGCTGTGGTGAACAACCCCAATCCCCAAGACAGGCTGCATCTGCGTAAAGAGCCTGGCGCATCGTCTGTTTCCCTGGGCAAATATTACAACGGCACGCATGTCACCATCCTGGAATACAGGGATGATGGGTGGCTGAAGGTAGGCGTGGGCAACAAGGAGGGTTCCGGGGATGAGGACATTTACCAACTAATAGGTTATATGATGAGCGCCTATCTGGCCAAGGGCGACACTGCGGATAGTGTTAAATCTGCCATGCCGGAGTATACTTCTGCTTCTTCCTCATGGAATATGTACAAAACGCCCAGCAAAAACACCGCCTATGATACCTATGGCAGCGGGGAAAATATCCGCCTGATGGGCTTTACCGCTACATGGTGGCATATTGCTGTCATGCGTGACGGCGAGATATATCGCACCGGATTTGTTCCTGCAAACAGCAACTTCAGACAGCCACAAACGGCCGTGGTCAACAACCCCAATGCCAGGGACCGGCTGCACCTTCGCACAGACCATGATTCTGCTGCCAAATCCCTGGGCAAGTATTATAACGGCGTCAAGGTGCAGGTATTAAGCTATGCCGGCGGGGATTGGGCGAAAGTGCGCATCGGCGGCGCCGAGGGTTACATGATGACAGAGTACCTTGCCTTTGGAAACGATGCGCAAAGCGTAAAAAGCGCCATCCCCACGGTACGGACCACAAAAGATAAGGTAAACCTAAGGGAAGGGGCAAGCCTTACAAGCCGCTCCTTGGGTCAGTATGCGCTAGGTACATCTGTGAAAGTGTGGGGTATATGCGGGACCTGGCTGCATGTGGAAATCGGTACAAAATCGGGATATGTACTGGCTTCCATGCTGGGGGCGCTGCCGGGGGAAGGCCCGGGGAATACGTCCCCGCCGGTATCCGGCAAGGCGGCAAAGCTGAAAGCCGATGCCAATTTCCGGGACAGCGCAGGCTATACCGGCGCGGTTCTGGCCTATTTGGGAAAAGGGACTAAGGTGACCGTTCAGAACCAGAGCGGGGATTGGTATTACGTTCGCATCGGCATAACCGATGCCTACGGCTGGATACTGAAAAGCCTGGTGAGTATAGAGT
>JAEZJP010000180.1 GCA_023415715.1 Bacillota bacterium | reverse complement strand
ACCCAGAACCCGCCGCCCCGCTCCACCACCTGCGTTTTTGCAAAGACGGTGTTCAAATAAGAAAGGGCAGAGGGCGCGCCCTGCTGCTTGCGTATGACCAGAAACAAGGAGCCGCCGGGAAGAAGGTGCTCCGCGCTTTTTGCAAACAGGCCGTAAATCACCTGCTTGCCGGCCCGGATGGGAGGATTGGTCAATATATAAGAAAACTTCTCCCCGAAAAGCGCGCAAAAACCGTCGCTTTCCAGCACCCGTGCTGAAACACCGTTGCGCCGCACATTTTTCCGGCTCAGTTCCACTGCACGGCTGTTGATGTCAGCCATCGTCACGCGGACTCCTTGATATGCCCTGGCAACGGATATGCCTACCGCGCCCCAGCCGCAGCCCATGTCCAGCACACCCCCCGAAAGCTCCGGCAGCGCGGAAAGCAAAAGCTCAGTGCCCTTATCGAGCCCGTCACGGGAAAAGACACCGGCATCCGTTTCAAATGTCAAACCATATCCCCTGTACACAAATTGGCACTCGTAAGGCCGGTGGGCGCTTTCGGGAGTTACAGTAAAATAATGGTCAGGCATTTATTTGTTCCTCTCCGTAAGCATCGCTGCGAAGGGCGGCAATCTCCATTTCGTTTAGTTCCCTGAAGCCGCCTTCTATCAAGCTTTCATCCAGGCGCAGGCTGCCAAAAGAAACCCTCTGCAAATCTGTTACGGTAAGTCCCCGGCTTAAAAACATGCGTTTGACCTGATGGAACTTGCCTTCCTTCAGCGTGACCATGGCCCTTGATTCCTGCGGTCCTGTTTCCAGTATGTCAAGCTTTGCGGGCTGGGCAGTAAAATCGGACAGAGCCAGACCATTTTTGAAAGCAAGCACGTCCGCATCATTTAACGGCCCGTTGACCCGTACCAGGTATTCCTTGGCCACATGGCGCTTGGGCGACAAAAGAAAGTGGGCCAGCGGCCCATCGTTGGTAAAGAGCAAAAGGCCCCGGGCATCCTTGTCCAGCCTGCCTGCAGGCATCAGCCCCATGGCCTTGTACCTTGGCGGCAGCAAGTTCACAACGGTCTTTGCCCTGCGGTCATTGGCGGCGGTAAGTATGCCGGCCGGCTTATTGAGCATGCCGTACCCAAGCATGGCGATATTGACCGCCTGCCCGTCCACCAGCACAACGTCTTTTTCCGGGTCGGTTTTTTGACCCGGATCAAAACAGGACCGGCCGTTTAATATAACCCGGCCCCGGCGGATGAGCTCCTTGACATCGCTCCTTGACCCCAGCCCCTGGAGGCTTAGAAGCTTGTCCAGCCGTTCCATGTTATTGATCATCCTCCGGAAGACGGATAAAGTATGCCTGCAGCACCTTGCGCAGCGGCAGCAGCGGCAAATACAGCAGGATCAGAACGGCCAACAATCCCCAGAGCATTTGCGGCTCGGCAAGCTGTGATAGATTTAAGCGCATGCTCTTTACATAATCACGAAGCAGGCGGTATCCCATATATCCTGACGGCAAAAGCACAGGCAGAAGCAGCAGACCCTGAATGGCAGCCACGCAAAGCTGCCCGCTCCGGCGGCCCTTCAAGCGCCCCAGCATCTCTTTCCGGGCCACGGCGTATTTGCTGCCGGCTTCCTTCCAAAGAAAACGGAGCATGCCGTTACGCACCATGCCGTACAAAAGCACAAGCGTCAAAAGCCCGAAAAAGGCCACGATCAGATAAACGCCTTCCATAAAGCCGTAATCTTCCCCAAACACCTTGCCCAAGCTGATGACCATGCGCAGGACCACGGTTCCGTCCTCCACAAAGTACATCAGGTACCAGCCGGCTAAAAGCCCTGCTATCAGCGGCAGAGCCCAAGGCAGCAGGTGCAGCGCCTGCTTAAGAATAGCGCCAAGCTTTTTGCCATACCCATCGAACATTACAAGCCTTGGCGTGGCAAAGTGGTCACCTTTCAAAGCATAGTGCATGGCCTCGCCCATGCTATAGCGTAGCGGCAAAACAATAAAAAAATACAGGACGGGCGTTAAAAGCGAAAGATAACGAAGCGGGCTGCCCTCCTCACAAAGAACCAATGTTAGAAGGGGCGATAAGGCGGCCAGCCTGATCGCAACCAATGCCAGCATGCCCGCCATCCAGTCAGAAAAGTTCCCCTTCAAACGCCCCAGCGTCTTTTTCCAGGCAAGCGATACAGCCTTTTCGGCCGATACATTACGCATTCCAAGTTCCTCCCATGCAGAAATGAACATATGCCTATTTATGTATTATACCATGTTTGTCGGCGTGCCGGTTCCGTACACGGCCCGCCGACCCGCAACCAGTACGCTGGTTGCTAAACCCATTATACCGTACACAACTTAAGCGCGCAATTGCAATTATTTGCCGGACCATGGTACAATTTATAGCGATGTGATTGAGCTTTGTGAAAAGGAGGCTGGCGAAACGCAGCAATGCGAACGAAAGTAAGCAGAGTAGCGGTTAAGCCGGATAAATAAAATAATTGCGCATAACATTGATCGGCATCGCCAGCAAATACATCCACCAGAACCTGGCCCCCTGGTGCTTGAAGGCGGGGCTTAACCAATATGGCGTTACCATGCCCTGCAGTGTTCTGGAGCTGAATATCAACCAGCCCTTTTTTAAGGCCCTGGCTTCGCTGATGGAAACAAGGCCTCAATTGGCAGGATTTTCCTGTTATATATGGAATATTGAAATGGTGCGTTCCATGGCAGCATGCGTAAAGCTCCTTTCCCCGGAAACGGTGATCGTACTGGGCGGGCCTGAGGCAGGAAGCCGGCCGGAAAGCATCTTAGAAGAAATCCCCGAAGCGGATTACGTAATCACAGGGCCAGGGGAGTATGCCTTTGCGGAACTTTGCAAACGCCTTGATGAAGATCGGGATGTGGGCGATATCCCTGGCCTTGGCTATCTTAGGGAAGGCTGCATCGTAAAAAATATGCCTGCTCCCCCGCCACAGCCCTTACCTTCCCCTTTTACAAAGGAATGTCTTCAAAACCTGAAAGGCCGCATCGCTTATGCGGAAACCTCCCGCGGCTGCCCCTTCCATTGCTCTTTCTGCCTGTCGGGTGTGGGTGAGGGCGTTGCGTTCCTGCCTATAGATCAGGCAAAGGAAACGCTTCTTGCTGCGGCGTCATCCGGCGCAAAGACAGTCAAGCTGGTGGACCGCACCTTCAACTGCAATCGCGAAAGAGCTTATGAACTATTCCATTTTCTGATGGAAAAGCATCGGGAAGGGGCATTTCAAAACGTCTGCTTCCATTTTGAAGTGGCAGCGGATTTGTTTGACCGGGAAACGCTGCTGCTGTTAAAAAGCGCTCCGCCGGGGCTATTCCAAATGGAAGCCGGGCTTCAAAGCTTTCATGTGAAGACGCTTGACGCATGCCAGAGAAAGACCGATCTTAACAAGCTGTGTCAAAACATTGCCTTCCTGCTCTCGGGGCAGAATATCCATTTGCACCTGGACCTCATCGCCGGGCTCCCCTATGAAGACTTTGCAACCTTCGGCGAATCGGTGAACAGGGCCATTGCCTTAAAGCCACATATGCTGCAATTGGGCTTTTTGAAGCTTTTGCACGGCAGCAGCCTGCAAACGCAGCGGGATGAATTCGGCATCATACACGACATGCACCCGCCCTATGAGGTTCTTCAAACCAAGTGGCTTTCCTTTGTGGATATCTGCCGGCTTAAAAAGTGTGAGGAAGCGTTGGACAAGCTGTATAACAGCGGAAAGTTCCGCAGCGCGCTGCACCTTATATTTTGCCAAACCGGAATAAGCCCCTTTGACCTGTTTATGAAGATGGGTGATGTCCTGGCATCTTATGAAGGGAATCTGTCCCAAAACCTAACCACGGAACTTTTTTTCTCCTTCATGCAAAAGCTCCCCAATATATCAAAGGGTGCCTTGCGGGATGCCATGGCCTTTGATATGCTGTCAACCGACAACACCGGGCGGCTGCCTGAATGCCTGCATATCCACGATGAGAAGCTCGGCCAGGCTTTGAGCACACTCAAAAAGGAGCATGCGCCCGGCACAAGGCTTGGCGCCTGCATCCTGTATGAAGGCGGCGAACGGCTGCTATGGACCGATTACGCCCTACGGAATCCGGTAACGGGGGAATACGCTGTGAATATACGCCCGCTATGACTTTGTTTGACGATTGCCGCCTCTTTTGCGGATGGCCTTTATAATGTAATGCAGCACCGTATATACAGCCCCGAATGCCAGTACGCCCCACATGCCCATGGCGATGTCCGCCATCTCCATATTGCCGGTATGGGTCACGTATTGGCCGATCTCAATGGCAAAAGCCAGCGTGCCCATCACGGTGAGGGTGTATACCCATGCCACGGCGTTTGTGTGCAGCTTTGCAAACAGCCAGCGCACTACAAGAAACAGCAGAAAACCGACGACGCCCATCACCAGGAAATGAAGCTGCTTGTCGCTTAAATACAGCTCAAAACTGTCGTTCAAGTGCAGCAGATAGTCATGGGCTTTTGCTACAAGATCCACGACAAAAGATAAGAAATCCTTCATTGGCCTGTCCTTTCCTCCGCAACCAATACCGTCCATTCAACGAAAAGTTGACAGCAAACCTTGCCACTAACCATAGGAGGAGTGCCATGCATTACGCAACTTCCCTTTACCGTGCGCTTCTTAAACGGCGCGGAGAAATTTTGGGATTTGCAGCTTTGCTGCTTTTATGGCGGCTATGCCTTATGGCGCTGTCCATCGATCCCTTGAACCACGATCCCCAGGATTCATATACCCTACAGGCGCTGGCCTGGCGTGCGGGACAAATACACATCACGCCAAGCGAGTTAAGTCATGACCTGGAGTTGGCCGCGTATAGCGGCAAGCTGTATGTGAGCTTTCCGCCGGTACCTACGATTCCTCTGTGGTTTTTGACATTTTTCTATGACTATGCCACGCCCAACCGTATTGTCAATCTTGTTTATTTTCTGTCCAGCTATCTTATCGGCTATTCCCTGTGCCGGCGTCTTGCCAAGGCGGACGGCCCCGCTGCCGTATGGGCTGCCTTTTTGGTGGCCGGCTGCAATCTCTTGTACCTTTGTTGGTTTGGCGGCGTATGGTACCAGGCCCAGGCACTTTCCTTTCTTTTGACGCTGTGCGCATTCCGGCTTTTGCTATGCAATACAAATGCAGCATGGAGCTTAGGGCTTTGCTGCCTTGCTCTGGCGGTGGGCTGCCGCCCTTTTCAGGCGGTATATGTTATACCAGGGCTATGGATGGCCTACCGGAATATCCAAGGAAAGAGCCAGATGCCCTTGATGCATGCCTTTGTCCGTGTTTTTCTTCTATGCGTACCGGCTATTCTTGTGGGGCTGGGATATGGGCTTTACAACATGGCCCGTTTCGGTTCTTTCTTCGAGTTCGGGCATACTTACCTTCCGGAATTTCAGGAGTATGGCCCGCAGTTTTCCCTGAGTTATTTCCCGGAGAACCTGAAAAACGTATTCCGCCTGCCCTGGATCGAAGATGGCCGGCTGGACTTTCCCCATTTTAACGGGTTTGCGTTCTATCTTGCAAATCCCCTGTTTTTGTTGGCTTTGGGGGCAGCTCTCCACGGCCTTTACAAAAAGAGGTTCAGGACGCTGGATATTCTGCTCGCCCTTTGTTTAGTTCTGCATTTTAGCCTTTTGCTCCTGCACCGCACCTTCGGGGGCTGGCAGTTTGGTGCCAGGTATCTGATCGACCTGTGCCCGGCGCTCTTTTATTTAACGCTCCGCCATCCCAGCAAGTCTAAGCTGCTGGCAGGTACCGTCATGGTATGGGGCGTTCTGTTCAACCTGTACGGCGGGCTGCTTTTCTATTTTACATAAGCGCTAGAATAAATTTCCCGTTTCATTTTCCCTATGGCCATGGTATAATCAGGAAGAAGAGGGGAATAACCTCTCCATCCTATAAACGGAGGTATTGAACATGGATATTTATGTCTGCACCGTTTGCGGATATGTCTACGATCCTGCCGTAGGCGATCCCGACAATGGCCTGGAGCCCGGCGTTCCCTTTGAGGACCTGCCTGAAACTTTTGAATGCCCCGTATGCGGCGTGGGCAAGGACATGTTCGAAAAACAATAACCTTCGGCCAAATGCCGCGCAATAAAGTCCGGGAGACGCTTTCCATTGGAAAATGCCTCCCGGGTTTTTTATTTCTTTGCCTTTTCATCCGCAAACCGCCAGGGGATTTCCTTCCAGGGCGATGCAGCGTAATCGATGCCCACCCTGGGCAGCGTTTTAATCTTCGGGCGGAAGCCGTCGTCTTCCAGCCACATTTCCTCTCCATGAATGAGGTCCAGCCCATTTTGGCGCCGGGTGATGGAAAATGCCTTTGTCCACTTGGCCGGCCCGTCAAGGGGCGGATGCAGAGCCCTGACAAGCGCAGCCTGGGGAGCATCCTTTTCCCCCGTTACTATGTTGAACAGCCAGTGCAAGCCATAGATCAGGTACACGTAGCTGATACCGCCGGCCTCAAACAGCGGCGCGCAGCGGCTTGTCTTGCCAAAGCGGGCATGACAGGCCATGTCTTCCTCGCCGCGGTAGGCCTCCGCCTCCAGGATCCGCCCGCGCAACACCGTTCCGTCGTCCATGCGGCGCAGGATCAGCTTGCCCACCAGTAGAGGCGCCACCCAAAGCACATCCTGTCGGTAGAATGATTCCCCCAAACGAATGGCATCCATCATTCCACCGTTTTTGTGGCGATTACAGGAACGCCGCTTGAGCATACGTTTTCCAGCACGACCTGCCCCATCAGGATGGGCGGAATGAGCTTTAACGCATGGATCTCCCGCATGCAGCGGGCGATATCCTTTTTCGGGATGGGCGTCTTCGTTTTTACGCTCAGCGGCATGCGGCGGCCTTCCACCGGCACCACCGCCGTTACCATACGCTGGGGCGAAACGCTTTCCTGCCTGCCGTATACCTCGCCACGCTTGCAGGAGTTCCCGGTGATGGAGACCACCTTTCCATCCTCAGTCACGATCTCCATCCGGCAGCCCACGGGGCAGCTGATGCATGTGATCAATTGCTTCATACTACTTTCTCCGTTTCCTTTTGCACAATCTCCACCACGACGTCTTGTGCGGAAAGTGCCTGAATCATCTTATCCGTCAGGGTGACTACAGCCATTTCCCCGGGGGTTAGGATGCGGCTTTTTTTGCGCAGCAATTCCACATTTCCGGCGCGTACGACTACCGAAGCATTTTCATACACCCTGGCGGGCCGGAACATGATATCCACAGGCGCAGCCGTTTCTCCCTCTTCCGGAATGTGCAGCTTTTGCGGCACAGCGCCCCGGACGCCTTCGCCGTCCAGCACGTTTGCCTCGCGGCCCGCGGGCTTTTTCCCCTGTACATAATCCGCCGCAGCTTTCCCTGCCCGCAGGCTTTCGGCGCTGACAAAGTCCACCAGATCATGCACATGCAGCACGTTCCCGCAGGCAAAGATGCCCGGCACGCTGGTTTGCAGCGTATCGTCCACCACGGCCCCGCCGGTTACGGGGGAAAGCTTCACATTCGCGCCTTCGCTCAGCTCGTTTTCCGGGATTAGACCCACGGACAAAAGCAGCGTATCACAATCAAAATCCTTCTCTGTGCCGGGGATTGGATTGCGTTTTTCATCCACCCTGGCTACGGTAACACCGGTAAGCCTGTCCCGGCCCCGTATATCTATCACAGTATGACTGAGCATTAAAGGAATATTGAAGTCCTGCAGGCACTGCACGATGTTGCGGTTCAAGCCGCTGGAAAAGGGCATGATCTCTACGCAGGCCAGCACCTTGGCACCCTGCAGCGTCATGCGCCTGGCCATAATGAGGCCGATGTCGCCTGAGCCCAGTATGAGAACCCTTTTGCCCGGCATGTAGCCTTCAAGGTTCACGAATTTTTGTGCGGTGCCCGCCGAAAAGATACCGGAGCAGCGGGTGCCCGGCGTGGCCAGCGCGCCCCTTGGCCGCTCCCGGCAGCCCATGGCCAGTACGACGGCCCCGGCATGAAACACCTGCAAGCCATGCTCCCGGCTGATGGCGGTGACGGTATGATCCTCCTCCACAGTCAGCACGGTGGCCCCGCACTGCACGGGAATATTCAGTTCGGCCGCCCTGTCGATGTCCCGCTGTGCGTATTCCGGGCCTGTCAGCTCCTCCTTGAAGCGGTGCAGCCCAAACCCGTTATGGATGCACTGGCGAAGGATGCCACCAGGGTTATTTTCTCTTTCCAATACCAACAAATTATGGATACCGGCTTCTTTCGCGGCGATGGCGGCGGCCAGCCCTGCCGGGCCCGCGCCTACGACAAGCACATCCACTTTGATCATATCACGGCTCATTTGTTCAATCATTAAGGTTTCCCTCCTGTGCGGCTTCGGCGATAGTGCCCACAAGCACACGGCTTTCACCGCCGCACTTGGTTACCTCGGTATAGGGAATGTCCAGCTCTTCCGCCAGGATCGCCAGCACCCTGGGGCTGCAAAATCCCCCCTGGCAGCGGCCCATGCCGGCCCTGGTGCGGCGCTTCACACCGTCGATGGTGTGTGCGCCCACGGGGCGGCGGATGGCCTCCCGTATTTCCGCTTCAGTAACCTGCTCGCAGCGGCAGACCAGGCTGCCGTTCTCAGAATTGTCACGCACCGCCTGCGTCCGCTCCGCAAGGCACATGGCGCGGAAAGGTTTGGGCCGTGGAATTGCAGGCAGGTAGACTTTCTTTTCTTTTGCCAAAAACGAGGAAACCACCTGGCCGCACAGCATCTTCGCGATGGCAGGCGCGGCGGAAAGCCCCGGGCTTTCAATGCCCAACGCCTCAAAGGCCATGGGCGCGCCTTCCACGGGACCAATCACGAAATCCCCGTTTGTCTCATGGGCACGTATGCCCGAAAAGGTGGTGATGGTTCCCCTGGGCGAAGCGTTTTTCCAGGTGAGCCGCGCTTTATCCAGCACGTCTTTCAGACCCATAGCGGTGGTAGCGGTATCCGCATCGTCGTCGATATCCTCAGCGGAAGGGCCAAGAAGCAGATTCCCGTGCACCGTTGGGCTGATCAGAATGCCCTTGCCCATTTTGGTGGGGCACTGGAACATGGTGCGGGTAAACGGCAGGTGTGCCATTCTGTCCATAAGGTAATACTCGCCCCGGCGGGGGATGATGGTATATTTCTTTTCGGAAATCATATTGTGCAGCTTGGCTGACTGGATTCCAGCGCAGTTGATGACAGCGTTTGCAGTAAACGTACCACGGTCGGTTACCACATGCCACGATTCACCCTGACGGAAGATCCTGAGCACTTCTGTTTCCATATAAAACGCCGCGCCATTTTGCGCCGCGTGGTCCGCCAGTGCAAAGCTCAATTCATAGGGGCTTGTAAGCCCGCTTGTTTCCGCCAGAAGCGCGCCTGTCACGCCGGGGTTGGTGTTGGGCTCCAACGCCAGTACCTCTTCCCGGGAAAGCAGCTTGAGGCCCGGCACGCCATTTTGAATCCCCTGATCGTACAGTTCTTTCAGAGTATGCGTATCCTCCTGCGTAAACCCCAGCACCAGCGCGCCTGGCTGGGTATAAGGCGCGCCAAGCACCTTGCATAATTCCGGATACATTTTTGCGCCTTCTACGTTCAGCTTTGCCTTCAAAGTGCCCGGCTTGGCATCGAACCCCGCGTGCACGATGCCGCTGTTGGCCTTGCTTGCTCCTTCCGCCACGTCGGCCCTGCGTTCCAGCACCGCAAGGCTTAGCTCAAAACGGGACAACTCGCGCGCAAGCGCGCAGCCAACCACGCCGGCACCGATAATCAAAACATCCAGATGCAATAAGATCGCCTCAATTCTTCCGCAGTCATTCTTAAGAAACATATAATTCATTCTGTCTCTTTATTGTAGCACATGCTTTTTGCGCGCACCACCCGCTTTCGGCCAAAAACGCGCACAAACGCGCATGAAAAAATGACCGGTTGCGCAAGTTTATGGAAAATACCGATCATTTTGCGTATTTTGTATCTTTTTACAGATAAACGTCTAATGTTTTTATGCATCATTTTACAACAGGTTTTTCACTTGATTTTTGTACGCGTCAAGAGATGCTTTGAAGCGCCATCCTGAATAATTCAAACAGTATATGGATGACAAGGCAATATTTTGAATATATAATGGCATTGACTGTATTGCTTGTATGCGATATGGAGAAAAGAAAGGAGATTCCTATGAAAATTCGCAAGTTGACCGCCTTCTTCCTGGTATTGGCGATGCTTGCCGTCCCCGTTCTTTCCTTAGCGGAAAGTGCGCCTTCTTCCGTTCTGGATATGGCAGCGGGTGCCGGCCGCAGTGTAAAAACCACCATCACTTTTGAACCAGGTGCTATGCTCACGCAGGATACGTCGCTTAGTCCCGTAGCCGACCTGCTCAAGGCATTGCGCCTGGAGACCGTCTCCCAACTGAATGAGGGTTCCGTCCTGGTTCAGGCAGATCTGTTCCTTCAAGACAAACCCTCGCTCAACTATACCGAACAGGTGGAAAATGGGCAAATCCAAATCAGGAGCAATCTGTTTGGCGAAAAGGCGATTTCCTTCACGCCCGAAGAATATATGCAGCTCATGATTACCCAATTGGAAGCGCAGGGCGCCGATGAGGCTATGATTTCCTCCTATAAGGCCTACATGGAACTGTATGCCTCGCTCATGAAGGGGGAACTGCCCAAGCT
>JAEZJP010000155.1 GCA_023415715.1 Bacillota bacterium | reverse complement strand
GCCCAAATACAAGGAATACTTTTATTACGGCAAGCTGGTGGAACTGACGGCTCTGCTGCTTGCCATGCCGGAAATTATTGCCGAGTCGCTGCCCGTCTCCATTGAAAACCTGCGCTATATGGAAGCCGCCCTGGAATACATGCAGGACAATTGCTATAGCAAGCTGACGCTGAAAATGCTGGCTGACCACCTGGGGCTGACCGAAAGCTATTGCTCCAAATACATCAAGAAAAATGCCGGCATATCCTTTGTGGAATATTTGAACGCCATACGTGTGAACAACGCCCAGCGGCTTTTGATCTATACGGACTACAACATTACCGAAATCGTGGAGCAGACCGGTTTTTTAAGCGTGCAGACGTTTAACCGCGTGTTCAAGCAGCAAACCGGCCAGTCGCCCAGCACCTACCGCAAGCGCAAACGCAGCAAGACGTACGCGTGATGATGTATTGCGATCTCAGCAGGCAATTTCAATCAGATTCCCTTCCGGATCGGTGATCCAGAAGTTTCTCTGCCCCCAGGGCTGCGTGACCGGCTCGCCTGTCAGGGATTTCAAGCCAAGGGACATAAGGCGAACGTATTCGCTGTCCACATCTTCTTTTGTAGGAACGCCGATGCCGATCTCCATGGTTTGATTGATGCCCCTTGGAGGGCAGTATTCCAGCTTCATATCTTTGGCGAATATCTTCCGGTCGAACATGAAAAGTCCGCCGTCCTTTACCTTGAAGCCGGCGAACGGCCCGCCGTCCCAGTCTGTTTCAAAGCCCAGGATGTCACGGTAGAAGGATACCATCTTTTCAACGTTCTCCACAAAAAGGCCCATATGCACGCTGCTTGATAGGATGCTCATTGTGTTTCCTCCAGTTCAATATGAAATTGCACGAAATAAACAAAGCAAAACCTATTATATATCCTATGGCATTTAATAGCAAAGCAAATCCCGCCTGCAGCTGTGCAAGCGGGATCTAATGCTATTTGAATACATAAGCGCACCAATGAATATTAGCTTCAAAAATACACACAAACCACGCACACAGTCATCCTGAGGAACGCAGCGACGAAGGATCTTGGCGTTGCACGAAAAACAAAGATCCTTCACGCAGTGAGGGATGACAGTCAGCAGGGTCGGGCTAACTTCCATAGTACGTGTTCATAGATATTTAAAGCCAAATACGAAGAGATCACATATAGGAACCACCGGATACTACAAGGCATTCCCCTGTAATAAAGCTGGAATCATCTGAGCACAGGAAGGCTGCCGCCGCGGCCAGCTCCTCCGGCTCACCCAGCCGCTCCATGGGGATGGCGGCAATGAACTTTTGCATCACCGCATCCGGCACAGCGCGGAGCATATCGGTATTGATGTAGCTGGGCGCGATGCAGTTCACCGTCACGCGGTTGCGGGCCACTTCCCGGGCCAAACACTTGGTAAAGCCGATCACGCCGCCCTTGGAGGCGCCGTAATTGGTCTGGCCCACGTTCCCGAAGGCGGATACCGAGGCCAGGTTCACGATCTTGCCATACTTGCGCTCCCGCATGCCAGGCACCACGGTCTTGCAGCAGTAATACATGCTATTCAGGTTCACATCAATCACGGAAAGCCATTGTTCGTCGGTCATTTTATGAAGCATGGCATCCCTGGTGATGCCGGCGTTGTTCACAAGAATATCGATGCGGCCGAAGCGCTGCTCGATCAGGCCAAACACTTCCTGTACGCTTTCAGACTTGGATACGTTGCATACATGGGCCCCTGCCCGTTTGCCATCAGGATCGATGATAGAAGCTGCCGCGTTAAGCTTTTCCGCATTCAAATCCAGCAGCGCCACATAGTCCGCCCCGTCGTCATAAAGCCGCTTGGCAATGGCCGCGCCGATTCCCTGGGCCGCGCCGGTCACCACGGCGATTTTGCCTGAAAAACGCATGATGATTTCCTCCTTATTGTTGAGGCTGTAATTTCAGTACCGCGTCATACAGCGCGTTATCGTCACCCACATTGCCGGGGAAGATCACATAGGGCATATGGGGGAACTTGCTTTCAGGCCCGGTCAGCCATACCGGCACGCCCTTTAATATTTGCCCCAGCACCAGTGCCTTTTTAACCCTTAGGCCCTTTGTGCCCACATCGCTGGAGGTGATGCCGCCCTTGGCAATGATGAAGTTGGGCCGCACAGTTAGATTGCCGGCGATACCGGCCACCGCATCGGAAATGCGCACCGACAGGCGAAGCTCCTCCTCCTTGTCGGCGGTGTTCAGGTCCAGCCTGTCGCGCCTGGTGTATACGGCAACGGTGCGGCCTGCTTTGATTTCATCTTCCACGATGGTGATCACGCGCTTTTGCTCCGCGGCGAGTTTTTGAGCATCCACCGCCAGGTGCTGGTTGAATTCCACGAACGTAATGAATTCCGCTTTCCGAAGCTGTTCCAGCTGCTGGGTGGTGCGTTTTACATGGGAGCCGATCAGGATCAGGCCCCCGTTTTTGTTTTCTTTGTCGCTAAGCTCTTCCCTTGAAAGCACTTCCCGGCCTTTCACGCCGCCTAATACCCTGGTGAGCGCTGCCGCGCTTCTGAATAAAAATTCCTTGCCCTTGTTCAATACAGTGACCAGCGCGGTGACGAACACCTCCACGTCCGCATAGTCGATGGCATTCACCACTACTTTTCCGAAACCGGAAACGGAAAGCAGCTTTTGCTCGATGGAAGCGTAATCAAGGGAGCGCAGTTCCGCAAGGGTGATGCAGGTCACATCTTCCTTCCTGTATGCGCCGCCGTTCTTTTCCTCGATCCATTCACAAAGGTTGGAGCTTTTATAGCCGAACGTCTTGTCCCCGGCAAACTCCGTCTGTCCGGCAGGAGTCAAACTGTCGCCCGCGGCCACATAATGCACGTTGCCGACGGTATAGCGCCCGCCCTCCAGAAAGAAGGGAAGCAGGACCTCGCCGTCGATTTTTTTACCAGTTTCCCGCTCCAGCGTTTCGCGAAGCACCAGTGTTTCCAATGGATAATGGCCCCGCAAGGTGGAATCTCCGCGACTGATCAAAAGAAAGCGCTTGCCTGTCTCTTGAGATACCTTAACGACGCGGCGGGCGATCTCTTCATGCACCGCGGCTGTCCTGGAACTTTCGAAGCTGCGGGAATTGGTAAGAATGAAGAAGATGGATTCTGGGCTTTCAAAGCCTGCCCGAATGCTTTCCTCCGACCAGTCGGTGTACACGTACACGCCGTGCACCGTCTGAACGCCGGTGGGATCGTCGTCCAGGACAACGATCTTGCGGTCAAGGGTTGAAAGAGCGGAATGCAGTGTTTTGGATACCGCTTCCCGGTCATATTCGGGGTAGGCGGCAAGACAGGCTTGCTTGTTGAGGATTTGCTCGTTCAAAAGGAGTCACTCCTTTGGGGTTGCGCCATTGTTTTTCTTTTTCCCGAATGTGAAAGAAACAATCTTGGCGGGCGATTACTAATCGCCCCTACAACGCCATGTGTTTATTGAATACAATGCCGGAGCATTAGAGAGCCGGAAGAAAAGCCAATATACTCTTTTCAGCCGTAGGGGCGATTATCAATCGCCCGCACGTAACGGAAAGAATATCTAACTTGGCAGGTGATTGTCTCCTCCGCCTCGCTTCATCCGCCACTGGCGGCGCATCTGCTTCGGGGCCCTCAAGGGGAAGGCTATAAAGCGCACCATGCACACATTTTTACCCCTTGGGATGATGTTTATGGAATGGGTATCTATTTCCTTCCCCCATAAAGGGATTCTTAAGGGATTTATCCCTTAAGCAGAGGGGTTAGGGGAGGCGGTGCTTCCCCTAGATCGCTTCGTACACCACGCTCATGCCCTGGCCGCCGCCGATGCAAAGGGTGGCAAGGCCGTAGCGGATGTTGCGGCGGCGCATTTCGGAGATGAGCTTGATGGAGATGATGGCGCCGGTGGCGCCGATGGGATGGCCGAGCGCTATGCCGGAGCCATTGACGTTGACGATATCAGGATCAAGGCCAAGCTCCCGGATACAGCCCACCGCCTGGGCGGCAAAGGCTTCATTGAGTTCCACCAGCCCGATGTCGGCTAAAGACATACCGGTCTTTTTCAAAAGCTTTCGGGTGGAATCCACAGGGCCCAAGCCCATGAATTTGGGGTCCACGCCGGCCAAGGCGTAATCCACCACCCGGGCGATAGGTTTCACGTCAAGTTCCGACGCCTTGTCACGGGAGACAATCACCAATGCGGCGGCGCCATCGTTGATACCGCTGGCGTTGCCTGCTGTGACCACGCCGTCGGGTTTCGCGAAAGGCTTAAGCTTTAAAAGCTTGTCAAGGCTTGTTTCCCTCGGGTGCTCGTCGGTATCAAAC
>JAEZJP010000065.1 GCA_023415715.1 Bacillota bacterium | reverse complement strand
ATCGTGCGCATACCGGGCCGCGGCTCCTTTGTGAAAAAGGATTGTCCCATTCCCGCCGTTGTAAGGGAGCGGGAATCAGACACCCCTGTGATCGCGCTGGTCATGGGCGGTTACGGTTCCTCCTTTGGCCTGGACATCGTCAACGGTGCGGTGGACATGGCGGAAGAATTGAATATGCACCTGATATTAAAAAACACTGGCAACGATCAAAAGAGCGAGGCGAAGATATTAAAGTCCCTCATGGCTTCGAATGTGGCAGGCATTATTGTGCAGCCGGCTCATGGGGAACTGTATAATGAGGTTTTGCTTGGCGCCGTATATTCCAAATATCCCATTGTAATGATCGACCGGTCCATGGCCGGCATCGATGTGCCGTTTGTGGGTGTGGACAACGTAAAACTGGGCAGGCAGGCCGTATCAAAGCTTATTGGCTGCGGTCACAGGAACATCGCTTTGCTGGCGTTGGAAGACGACCATTCCTCCTCTCTGAAAGAGCGCATGCAGGGTTTTCTGGAAGCTTTTGCGGACAGCCGCCTGGCCGTGAAACGGGATCTGTGGCTTACCCGCATCAGCGATTATGTAAAGGCAAAAGGAATGAGCATAAGCGACCCGGCTGTACACGAAACGTATGTGGATGCCATTGCCGCACACATAAAGCGCCACCCCGAAATCACCGCCATCTTTGGCACCGAGTACAGTGCTGCCAAGGCCGCATGGGACGCTGCGCGCCGCATTGGCAAAAGGGTGCCGGAGGATATCTCCATTGTCAGCTTCGATTTTGATTCCAGCTACCTTGGGCTGCATTTGCTGTCTCACGTCAAACAGCCGCAGACGGTCATCGGTTCCTGTGCGGTGAAAGTGATAGGCGACATTTTACACGGCAAGGCCCCCGAAAGCCGCTGCTTCCTGCTGGAGGGCGAATGGGTGGAGGGCGACAGCATGGCGCCTCCCAATGAAGCTGCACAAAAGATGCATATCGCTATCTAGCCAAAGATAAAACTGCATTCCGGCATAGCCTGCAGGGCGGATGCCTTGGTCTTTCGTACCCTTCGTGAACGCTGCCCATTGAACTGGCTGTGAAAGGGGTCTGTAGCATGAACAGGAGATCAAAATTCCTCGCCGCCCAGAACAGGATCGGCTGGCTTTTCATTGCTCCGCCGGTGCTCCTCTTCTTTCTGTTCACCTTTTTGCCCCTGGTCATGGCGGTGGTTTTCAGCTTTACCAGCTATGACATCATCAACCCCCCCAAGTTCATAGCGTTCCGCAACTTTCAGCGAATATGGACGGATGAGTTTTTCTGGATATCGCTTCGCAATACCGCCACCTATACGCTTTTTTATGTACCCTCCGGCCTTGTATTGTCGCTTTGCGTGGCGCTCTTCATCAATTCCAAACGGAAGTTTGTGGGGTTGTACCGCACGCTGTTTTACCTGCCGGTGCTGTCCTCCTCCGTGGCAAACGCCACGCTCTGGTCCTGGATCTACAACCCCAAGATGGGCTTACTTAACGGCCTTTTATCCCTGATTGGCGTAGCCGGCCCCTCCTGGCTTAATGATACGAAGACCGCCATGTTCGCTATCGTCATCATGAGCCTGTGGGCAGGGTATGCGGGGAATATGATGATCTTCCTTGCAGCACTAAAGGGTGTGCCCGACGTGCTGTACGAGGCTGCTGTCATCGATGGGGCCAGCCGTTGGCAGCGGTTTGCACGGATCACGGTTCCTTCCATCCGCAAGACCACATTCTTTGTTTCCACCATGCTCATCATCGGCACGTTCCAGGTCTTTGACGCGGCATATTTGTTAACCAGCGGCGGACCCGGCAACGCCACCATCACCATGGTGTACTACATATACAACCGGGGCTTCAAGGATTTGAAGATGGGCTATGCTTCAGCTATGTCGCTGTGTTTGTTCGCCATCATCTTTGTGTTCAGCCTCATTAACATGCGCATCAACAAGGAAAAGGACTGAGGGGGTATTTGAAGTGGATAATGTGACTCCGAAGGTCCTGGGTGACGGAGCCTGGCCGCCCCCGGTGGGGGGCAATAGGCCAGGCGGAGGAAACGAGCGAAACGAGCAGTGCGAGCGGCAGCGAGGCAATGCGACGATTGAGCTCGTGGGAGGAAAGCCCTGGGCGCGCCGCACGGCGCGAAATCCTTAAGGAAAGGAGCGCTATGTATGGTGGAACCGAAAGGCAGGAAAAGGATCAGGGCATTCGTGTGGTACATTTTCGCATGCCTGATTGCCGTGTGTACCATTTACCCCTTTTTGTGGATGATCGCTACATCACTAAAACCCATGCCCGAAATCTACGCCCGGCCGCTTGACCTTATCCCGATAGGGGCGACGGTTCAGAATTACAAGGATGTTTTGAATACCGTTCCTTTTTTCCTGTACTTTAAAAACTCCCTGATCATCGCCTCTGCCGGCGTTTTCACTAACGTATTTTTCGGGGCGCTGGCGGGCTACGGGTTTGCAAAGCTTCACATCCGGGGCAAGAACATCATGTTCACTATCCTGCTTTCATCCATGATGATCCCCGGCATCGTGACCATGGTACCCCAGTTCGTGGTTCTTCGAAAGTTTCCCCTGGTGGGCGGCAACGACCTGTTCGGCCAGGGCGGCAAGGGCTTTATCAACACCTTCTGGGCCGTTATCCTCACCGGCGCGGTAGGCGCCTACGCGGTGTTCTTCATGCGGCAGTTTTTTGCAACGCTTCCCGATGATCTGGGGGAGGCTGCCCGCATCGACGGGTGCGGCGAGTTCCGGATATTCTGGAATGTATACTTCCCGCTCATTACTCCCGCAGCCGTCACGCTGGGTATACTCACCTTTCAGTCGGGCTGGAACAGCTTCATGTGGCCGTTGATCGTTTTGAACGACGCATCCAAGCATACCATCCAAATCGGCCTGTCGCTTTTCAAGAACAATTATGTCACCAACTACGGGGCCATGATGGCAGGCACTGTGTTTTCCACGTTACCAATATTGATTTTGTTCGCTTTTGCCCAGCGGTATTTCATCGAGGGTATTGCCTTCAGTGGCAGTAAATCATAACCCTATTTTAAAAGGAGGAAACGATCATGAAAAGGACCCTGGCACTCCTCGTTGCGGCATTGCTGCTCCTGACAATGGTCCCCATGGCGGTTGCCGAAGGCAAGACAGAACTTGTCATGTGGGGCGGCTGGAGCGGAGATTCCATCGCACAGTTCCAGCAGATGCTGGATGCCTACAACGCCACCCAGGACAAGGTGCACATCACCTACCAGTACGTGGACGGCGTGGAGCAGAAGCTGCTCACCGCCATCGCCGGCGGCGAAACCTGCGACGTGGTGCTCTGGGACAGGTTCAACACCTCCTCCTATGCCCCCAAGGGCGCTTTGCTTGCGCTGGATGAGATGGTGGCTGCGGACAAGGTGGATCTTACGAAGTTCTTTGCCCCCTCAGTGGATGAGCTCACCTATGACGGCAAGCTGTATGGCCTGCCCACCATGGTGGATGCCCGCGTGCTGTTCTGCAACATCGACCTTTTGAAAGAAGCCGGTATCGACTATTTAACCATCAAGGATTGGGATAGTCTGCGCGCCGCGGCTGTTGCCGCAACCAAGCGCGACGACAAGGGCGCCCTTGTACAATCCGGTTATGTGATGAATGACGTTGGCCTGTTCAGCGCGTATCTGTACCAGGCCGGCGGCAAGCTGATCGACGATACCACCACGCCCCCCACCGTTGCTTTCAACAACGAAGCCGGTTTGGCCGTGCTGAACTTCTGGGATCAGATGCTCAACAAGGACAAGGTGTACGAGACGGGCTTCAACGAAGCGTACAACAACCAGGCCTTCATCGCCGGCAAGGCTGCCATGATGGTTTCCGGCCCCTGGGACCTTAACAACGTCAAAAAGGCCGGCATCAATCTTGGTATTATCCCCTGCCCCGGCGCTCCCGGTCATGATCCCGCCAGCGGCATGGGCGGCTTTGGCCTGGCCATCCCCGCGCTGGCTGCGCATTCCCGCGAGGCTATGGATTTCATTGAGTGGTGGGCTTGCAACGCAGAAAACAGCCTGCTGTTCACCAAGATCAACGGCTACCTGCCCGCCAATGTGGACGCGGCTGCCGATCCCTACATCGCGGGCGACCCCCACCTGAGCGCGCTGTTTAATGCATTCCAGTACGGCCGTATCCGCCCCAAGACCCAAGGCTATTCCACCATGGAATCGTTGGCCATGATTCCCCAGTGGCAGCTGTTTGTAAACGGTGAGATCAGCGCCCAGGAGGCGCTGGACAACGCTGAACGCCAGGGCAATACGGCCCTTGAAGAGGCGGCGCTTGATTACTGACTGAAAAACGGAGACCAGAATGCCATTCCCTTCCCGCCTCAGGCGGGAAGGGAGGCAGGGTACGATCCATTGATCCAAACTTTATCTGACCGGAGGCAGCTTATGGATTATTCGGCAGCCGTTATGGCCGCGGACCGCTCGCAAAACGCGCTGGCGGTGGAGTTTTGGGACGCGGGGGACGTTATTTTCAGACACCGTCTGCCCCATGACCGAACGGAGCGTTTTTCCTACTGGTGGCAGGCCCACGCCATCGATGCGCTGCTGGACGGCTATCTGCGCACGAAGGACCCCTCTTATATGGAACTGATCCAAAAGGAACTGAAGGGGACCATCGCCCATAACGGAGGCACGATTTTAAACAACTGGTACGACGATATGGAGTGGATGGCCCTGGCCATCCTTCGGCTATGGGATGAAACGAAGGAGGATAACTACAAAAAGCGGGTGGATATCCTTTGGCAGGACATCAAAACCGCCTGGAACGATGAAATGGGCGGCGGCATGGCCTGGCGCAAGAACCAACTGGATTACAAAAACACCCCTGCCAACGCCCCCGCCGCGATCCTTGCCTTCAGGCTGTATGAACGTTTCGGCAATGAAGACGACCTTGCTTGGGGCAGGAAGATCTTTGAGTGGAACCGTTTAAACCTCATGGACCCCGATACATTTTATGTGTGGGACGGCATGAACCGTACAGGGGACGGAACCATCGACTACGACTGGGCTTTCACCTATAACCAGGGTGTCATGATCGGCGCGGCAGTGGAGTATTACCGTATCACGGGCGACAAAGCGCAGCTCGACCTGGCAAAGAACATCGCCTATGAATCCAAGCGCCGTTTTGGCGATCCAAATGGCGGTGTGTTTCCTTACGAGGGAAAGGATGACTGCGGCCTGTTCCGGGGCATCTTCTTCAGGTACCTGGCGGAGCTGTTAAAAGAGGCGCCAGAGGAAACGAAGCTTTACGACATGCTGCTTGTAAACGCCAAATACGTTGCAGAAAAAGGCATGGCTGATAACGGCGTCATAGGCGGCTATTGGGACCGTAAGCCCGGCGAAACGGTGGACCTGGCCCAGCACTTAAGCGGCGTGATGGTATTGGAAATGGCCGCGCAGTTGCTTAAGAACAACGAACCTTAATGTTAATAAACAAATGTGCAGCCGGAGGGTGCGTCCCTCCGGCTGCATATACAAAATAAGGAAGGGGAAACGCCCCAGTAAAGCGACAATCAATATCATATCAGGCGAAAAGCCTTCCCCTTGAGGTCCTTCGCACCGTGCTGCGCTTCACTTGTCCGGTGTTCCGCATTGTCGCTCCGCTCCAATGCTCCAAGCTCCGCCCTCCGGGAAGGTGGCACGAAGTGCCGGATGAGGTGGCAAGCTGTAGGATTGTTCCAATGAAGCTGAGTTTCTTTGCTACACCTCATCAATCGACTGCGTCGACAGCTATCCCATCTGGCTCAATCGTTGCATTGCTCACTGCCGTTCGCAACCCCGGCGGCCTCAATTGTCGCGCTGCTGCGCTTACCGCTTGCATCGCTCTGTTTCGACCGCTTCCTCCGCCCGGCTTATTGCCGCCACCGGCGGCAGCCGGGCTACAGAACCCGTTTCGCCAGCCTCCTCCACCCCTCTCATTCCTGTCACAGGCAGGATCGGGGTTCCGGAGCCCTCAAGGGGAAGCCCTGTCTGCCGGCTGCCAATTTGTTGATGATTATAAAGTGGCTCAGTCACTTTTTCGAAATTAGGAGTACTATATGAAACACGTTCATCTGGTTTGCAATGCCCATCTGGATCCGGTCTGGCTCTGGCGCTGGCAGGAAGGCTGCGCCGAGGCCATTGCCACCTTCCGAACAGCTGGGGAGATCATAAAGGAAAACCCCGGTTTTATGTTCTGCCACAACGAGGCCTTGCTGTACGATTGGGTAAAGCAGCATGATCCCATATTGTTCGAGCAGATCAAGCAACAGGTAAACGAAGGCTCCTTTCATATCATGGGCGGGTGGTACCTGCAGCCGGATTGCAATATGCCAAGCGGCGAATCCATTATCCGCAACATCCTTTATGGCTGTACCTTCTTCGAAAAAGAGTTTGGCGTTCGGCCGAAAACTGCCGTCAATTTTGATTCTTTCGGCCATTCCCGGGGTCTGGTGCAAATATTGAACCAAGCGGGATATTTAAATTATATCGTCTGCCGGCCCGGAAAGGGTCATTACGATTTTGAGAGCCAGGATTTTGTCTGGCAGGGCTTTCACGGCAGTTCTCTTATCGTCCACCGCTCCGATGAAAATTACAATTCCGTCTACGGCGAGGTTGCGCAGGAGCTCACCGCCTTTTTGAAAGAAAAGGAGAAGGAGCCCGTCACGCTGTTTTTGTGGGGTGTAGGCGACCATGGGGGCGGCCCTTCCCGAAAGGACATGCAGGACATTACCGCCCTAAAACAGAATCCAGATAACCCGTATGTCCTTTTGCATTCCACTCCCGATAAGTATTTTCAGGAATTGCTGGAAAAGGATCTCCCCCTGCCCACAGTGAATAAGGGATTGAACCCTGTAGCCCCCGGATGCTATACATCGCAGATACGGGTCAAACAAAAGCATAGGCTTCTGGAAAACGAGCTCTACGTCACCGAAAGAATGTGCGTGGCCGCATCGCTTCAAAAGGGCATGGTTTATCCGAAAGATGCCCTTCACGAAGCCGGACGCGATCTGCTTTTCAGCGAATTCCACGATGCGCTGCCAGGTTCCGGCAGTCAATTGGTGGAGGAGGATACGCTGCAAATCATCGATCATGGGCTTTACATTCTCTCCAAAGAAAAAATGAAAGCCTTCACGGCGCTTGCGGAAGGGGAGGAAAGCGTGGAGGACGATACCTCCATAGTGCTCGCATATAATCCGCACCCCTTCCCGGTATCCGATGTGATCTCCTTCGAGTGCGGCCTGCCCAAGCAGAATTGGGATCCTACCTTCTATATACCAAAGGCCTATCTGAACGGAAGGTTGATTCCTACCCAAAGTGAAATGGAAAGCAGCCATTTTTGCATCGACTGGCGGAAAAAAGTGACTTTGCAGGCGGAGCTTGCGCCCATGAGCATGAGCCGCTTCGTCATCCGCTTTGAACCTGTTGCAAAGCGGCCTGTCTTTGCGTCTATCAGCCATCTGCCTGAGTTTGTTTTTGATAATGGTGAAATGCAGGTTGCTGTCAATACCGCCACGGGGCTGATGGACAGCTACAGGGTCAACGGAACGGAGTTTTTGAAACCCGGCAGCTTTGAACTTATCGCCTATGACGACACCTACAATTCCTGGGGCCTGAATGCAACAGAAAGCCACGCCGCGCGGCGGTTTGCACTTTTAACACCTCATGAAGGCAGCGCGTTTTCCGGTCTGTATGACCAGGTGGTCCCCTCCGTGCGGGTAATCGAGGACGGCGAAGTGCGTACGGTGGTAGAGGCAGTGTTCGGGCTGCACCATTCCTACGCTTACCAGCGCTATCTATTGCCCAAGCAAGGCACGGACTTTGAGGTGGAAACGGGCGTTTACTGGAACGAGAAGGACATGTATTTGAAGATGGATTTGCCCACTACCTTGGAAACCGGCATGTACCGGGGGCAGATCCCCTTTGCATGGGAGGAGCTTGCAAAGGACAGTGAAGTGGTGTCGCAAAAATGGTGCGGCGTTTATAACGGGGAGCATCAATTGGCCGTCATCAATGACTGTGTGTACGGTTCGTCTTTCCATAAAGGCGTCATCGGGATCACGCTTTTAAGGTCCGCCGGCTATTCCGCTGCCGACGGCCATTATGAAAAGACGCTTCGGGAAGTACGCCACACCGTGCGCATGGAGCAGGGAGAGCGGTTGTACCGGTTCCGCGTCACGGCAGGCAGCATGCGGGAAGTGGACGCTAATCTTTCCACAAAGGCATTGGTATTCAACGAAAAGCCGTATGCCCTTGCCATGAACCCGCCTGGCCGTGGGGAGAAGTGCATGCCGGTGATAACTTTGGACGGCGGTGCTGTCATGGTGTCTGCCCTGAAGCAGGCGGAGGATGGGAATGGGTATATTCTCCGGCTGTATGAAAGCATGGGGGAGGCAGTTGGGATCCGAGTCCGTATCCCCTGCCTGGACATAGACGAGGGGCTGTCATTTGATCCTTTTGAAATCCGCACCTTCCGCCTTAAAAAAGGCAATATTTCTCCCTGCCCGTTATTGGAAAAGGATGATTAATAATAGTTTAAGGAGCAACTTTGTTTATGGAAATCGCATCGATGAAAAGCCGCCTGAAGAATGTGAAAGAAAAACTGGCATCCGTTCCCGGGCTTCCCGGCATGTTTGAAAACTGCTTTCTCAATACATTGCAAACCACCGTTCAGCATATTGAAGATGGCCAGACCTTTGTGATCACAGGTGATATCCCCGCCATGTGGCTGAGGGATTCCACCGCCCAGGTGCTGCACTACGTCCGCTTTGCCGGCGGGGACAAGGATGTGGCGCGCCTGCTGGAAGGCTTGATCGCAAGGCAGATGAAGTACATTCTGCTGGACCCTTACGCCAACGCCTTCAACCTGACGGGAGATAAGCGCCTGGGGCATCACGACAGGCCCCTGCCCATACAGTGGGTGTGGGAGCGCAAATATGAGATCGACTCCCTTTGCCATCCCGTTCTGCTGGCCTGGCGCTATTACGAAAAAACAGGAACTACTCATTGGATGGATGAACAATTCATAAAGGCGATGCACATCATTGTGGAAGTGTTTGCCACAGAGCAAAATCACGAGCACAAAAGCCCCTATACCTTTGAACGGGATCATTGCCCGCCAAGCGATACTTTGACAAGGGATGGCAGGGGAACGGAGACAGCTTATACAGGCATGACCTGGTCGGGGTTCCGGCCCAGCGACGATGCCTGCGTTTACGGATACCTGATCCCCGCCAACCTGTTTGCCGTAAAGGCGCTGGAGTACATCGGGGAGTTTGCGAAAATAAAGGGCGATGATGTACTTGCCGCAAATGCTGCCAAGTTAAAAAGCGTGATCGGGAAGGGGATACGGGAACACGGCATTGTGAACCATCCCAAATTCGGCGAGATCTATGCCTATGAGGCGGACGGCATGGGACATCATTTGCTGATGGACGACGCTAACGTGCCAAACCTGCTTTCGCTACCGTATTTGGGCATCTGTGAAATGGATGATCCCCTGTACCTTCGTACCCGTGCTTTCGTATTAAGCAAGGACAACCCCTTTTTTAACGCCGGCACGTTCGCTTCTGGCGTGGGCAGCCCCCATACCCCTGAAGGATACATCTGGCCCATTGCCCTTTGCATTCAAGCCATGACCGCAACGGATGTAAATGAAATCGCGGGGCTTGTGAAAATGCTTCTGAATACCCACGCTGGCACGGGCCTCATGCATGAAAGCTTCGAGCCGAATGACCCGCAAAAGTTTACGCGTTCCTGGTTTGCCTGGGCCAACTCCATGTTCGGGGAACTGTTATACAGGCTGTATGAACAGGGATTGCTGGAAGCGGTGCTGCATAAGGCTGCGATGTAATGTTATTTACGCCACCGTCCCCCGGCGGAATGAAGGTTAGTATGAGACCAGGCTCCATGGGCTTTACCATGGAGCCTGGCTTTTTATTCGTAATTGATGCAGATTGCAGATCACAATCCGGATACGATGTTGTATAATACTGCTTAGCAGAAAATGGGAGGAAACAGGAATGAAGCGTTTTAAGGCTCTGCCGTCAGTACTGATTCTTGCGGTTTTTATGTTCGTAATCAGCCCGCTGGCAATGACCGAATCCAATACCTGCACGGCAGCGGTAGGCGATACCGTTTATTTTGGCCAGTATGAGCAGGGCGGCAGCTGTGATGGCGAACAAAGCCCCATTGAATGGACCGTGCTGGACGAGCGGGACGGCATGCTCTTGCTGATTTCCAAGACCGGGCTTGAAACGGGCCCGTACAACAGCAAAAAGAAGCGGGCGACATGGGCGGAATCCTCCATAAGGGATTGGCTCAATTGTGACTTTCTTATGCAAGCCTTCAGCGAGGAGGAACAGTGCGCCATCATGGGAACTACCGTGTCAACACCGGCGGGGTGTTTTATATCTCCCGCAACCGGTGAGGAAATTCAAATAGCGGAATGCCCCGACACGGAAGACATGGTGTTTTTGCTGAACGTTAACGAAGTGGAACAATACTTCCCGGAAGAAAGCCAAAGAATGATCGAAAATAACACCTACCTGTTGGATAAGCCGGAATCGACCATGCCATATCCCGCGGAAGGCAACGCGTGCGATTTTACATACAGCAACTGGTGGCTGCGCGATGTGCGGGTGGACAAAGGGATCAATTGTGTGTTTCATGTAAAGTCTTATGGGAAAATTGCCTCGGCCGGGCAAATCAATCTCAAACGCTATGTTATCCGCCCCGCGATGTGGGTGGATGCAAATTATTCCTTAGAGATTGGCGAACAATGAATGCTTATACCCAACCCGTGTATTCCAGAATCGACGGCTTGACAATAGGGGAAACGGTACGCCGCCACAGGTTGGGGGCGCAGCCCATGAAATCGGTGAAATGCCTGTTGTAGCTGGACACGGAGACGTAACCCACCTGCTCGGAAATGGCGGCTACTGAATCTTCCGTGCTGCGAAGAAGCGTGCAGGATTCCAGAATGCGCGTGGTGTGAATGAATTTCAGCGGACTCATTTCCATGATGGAATGGAACGTGCGCCGAAAGTGGGTGGGGCTCAGGTGGCATAGATTCGCCAAATGCTCTACGGGAAAATCGTACATATAATTGGCGTGGATGTAGTCCAGAGCGGGAGCGATGGGCAGCGCATCCCCGCTCTTTTTTTCGTCCGGCTTTTTTGTGGTCCGGGCATAAATCCGTAAAAATGCCATGAGGAGGCCAAGGCATAGTCCACGCACGCTCACTTGATAGTTCATGGGCTTTTGCTCCATCTCCCGAATGATCATCAAAACAAGCTGGTGGATTTCCGGATAATCTATGGATGGGAGGATCATGTTGCAGTCCTGCAGCATGTCCGCATACAAACCACCGCCAGGCAGCATGTTTTGAAAGTAACTGCGCAAAAGCTCCTGCGGGCTGAAAAACAGGTATGTCCACAAGCTGGCTTCCCCAGGGCTTGAGTAGGTGGTGTGTGGCACATTGCGGGCGATGCATGTTACATCTCCCGCAGCAAAGCGGCGCGGTGCGCCGTAAAACTCCATGATGCCGCTGTCGGTGTGGCAGACACCCACCTCCAGGCAGTTGTGAAAGTGCAGCCGCCCCGATTTGATGTCGGAAATATGCCAGCGCTCCCCGGCCAATAAAAGGATGGGGAAGTCCGGCTGAAGTTCGTAACTTCTGTATTCTATGACCGTTTGTCTGGGCCGGGGCACTAAACCGCCTCCCCTCCTGAATACATCTATTATAGGTTGCGTGACACGTAAATTCAACCTCAAAACACCCGTCAATGCCCTCAAAAAGGTTTTTACCCCTTCAAAACAGGAAAAAAGCAACCAGATAGCCTATTTTTAAATGAAGTTGACGCGAATAAATGGTTGAAACTGCGCAATATTGAAGCCCGAACGCTTTGAACGGTTGAGATGCCTATGCTAGAATCCAGATATCGGGAGCGGAAATGAAAAGGGGGAAAAGGCATGGCACAAGGGACACGTGTACCCATCCGGGCGCCGGGAGCAAACCTTGCGCGCAGGCACAGGCTCCTGTGGCTTAAAAGAGACTGGCAGCTGTACTTTCTGCTTTTGCTGCCCGTGGCATTTGTGATCCTGTTCAAATATGCCGCTTATCCCGGCCTTCGCATTGCGTTTATGAACTTCAAGCCCGCCAAGGGTTTTGCCGGAAGCGAGTGGGTGGGTTTTCAAATATTCCAGAAGATATTCAAAGACGCCGATTTTTTAAGGGCTCTCAAAAACTCGCTTATATTTAACTTCCTGGATCTGGCGGTGGGCTTTCCTGTTCCCATTATATTAGCTATCATGCTCAACGAGCTTCGCTTCCACCGCTTCAAACGCATTTCTCAAACTGTTTTGTACCTGCCCCACTTTTTAAGCTGGGTCATCGTCGCCAGCGTTGCCTATACGCTGTTCAAGCCTGAAACCGGGCTGGTGAACGTACTCCTCCGTCAGATGTGTGTTATTGACCAGGGTATCCCTTTTCTCACCGAAAAATGGCACTGGGCCACCACCTACCTGCTGGTTGCGGTGTGGCAAAACATGGGTTGGGGCACCATCATCTACCTGGCCGCCATCACAGGCATCAATGGCGAATTGTACGAGGCTGCCACTATTGACGGAGCCACAAGGCTTCGCAAGATCTGGCACGTAACGCTGCCGGGCATTCGGGCTACCATCGTAACGCTGCTCATTATGAACCTGGGCCGCATCATGGGCTCCAACTTCGAAAGGCTAAGCGCATTTGGCAATGTGCAGGTCAAGGAGTTCCAATATCAGCTGGCGATTTACATCTACGAAAAAGGGCTGGCCAGCGGCATCTTCAGCAACGCCACAGCCGTGGGCCTGTTCCAGTCATTGCTCGGATTCATCCTGGTATTGGCTGCCGACCGTGTGGCCAAGAGCCTTGGCGAAAATGGCCTGATCTGATGTTAAGGAGGGTGAAGAATGAGTTTGATGAGTACCTCCCGTACATCTAAATCAAGATCGCTGCGCGGCCCCAACCGCGTCCGTGTGGGCGATTTCATGATTGCATTCATCATTCTGCTATTGTGTTTGACTTGCATCTTGCCGTTTATCCATTTGGCCGCAAAGTCTGTATCGGGGAACACGCAAGTGCTGGCCAAGAGCGTCTATCTGCTCCCCAAGGGGTTCAACCTGGCGGCGTATGCCTCTATCTTCCGGGATGGGCAGCTGACCCACTCCATGCTCTACACCATTGAAGTCACTGTGCTGTTCACCGCCATCGGCATGGTGCTGACGGTGTGCGCGGCCTACCCCTTGTCCCGCAGAAGGCTCAAGGGGCGTAACGTAATCTCGCTTTTGATTTTGTTCACGCTGTACTTCAGCGCAGGGCTGATCCCGGAATACCTGCTCTACAAGAGCCTGAACCTTACCAACAAAATGTGGGTGCTGATCCTGCCGCTTTCTTTTTCGCCCTATAATATGCTCATTATGAAAAGCTTTTTGCAGACAACCATCCCCGATAGTCTGGAGGAGGCGGCTTTCCTGGACGGGGCTTCCCACTTCCAAATGCTGTTCAAGATCATCCTGCCGCTATCCAAACCCATTCTTGCCACGCTGTCGCTTTTTTACGCCGTGGGCCGCTGGAACGCCTATGCCGACGCCAGGTACTTTATCACCACAAAATCGTTGCAGCCCATACAGTACATTCTGTCCAACATGATTTTAAGCTCCGGCTCAGATGCGATCAGTCTTTCGGAAAGCGCAGCCGTCGAATCTACGCCGGAAGTCATACAAGCCGCAGCAGTGATGTTTGCCACCATCCCCATCATACTGGTCTATCCCTTTGTGCAGAAGCATTTTGTTAAAGGCGTCATGATCGGGGCCGTCAAGGGCTGACATCCTTCCACTTGTTCATCCTGATGGAGAAAATATATTTGGAGGAGTGAGACCATGAAAAAGATCACGGGAACCCTGCTTGCCATCGTCCTTTTGCTGTCCATGCTCCTGGCGGTGCCCTCCGCCATGGGCGAAGCCGCAAAAACGGATATGCAGCCCTTTGCATCAAGGGTGAGCATCACCGTGCCGGTGTACGACCGCTCCAAGGAAGGCTACCCTGCCGTGGACAACAACTATTGGACCCAGTGGGTTCAAAAGGAGTTCGGAGACAAGTACAACATCGACGTGAAGTACGTGGCTATCCCCCGCAACGACGTGATGACCAAGTACAGCCTGCTCATCGCCGGCGGCGAGACGCCCACCATCCTCATGGAGTACGACTATCCCAAAGTGGCCCAGTGGGCAAATGACGGGGCCATGCAGGAAATCAACCTCGAAGAGTTCAAAAAGGTAGCTCCAACCTATTACCAGGCTATGGTGGATCATAACCAGTTGGGTTACACCGACTTAGGCGGCAAGACCTATTTTGTTCTGTCTGAGCGGCCCTACTACAACACTACCTTCACTTATGCAAACTTTATCCGCAAGGATTGGCTGGACCAATTGGGCCTTTCCGTCCCCAAAAGCTATGAAGAGTATGTGAAGGTCATCAAGGCTGTGCAGGATGCCGGCCTTGCGGAAAACCCCATCGGCCTGTCCCTGCCTACGGCGGCCTATGTGGCTAACTTTGCTTTCCGCGATTACCCTGTGAACGAGGCGGAATGGGCCATGCATTCCAGCCTGGGCACACCCAGCCTGAGCTGGAATCCCACCTACAAACTGCTCAAACGCCAGAATGCCGAATACAACCAGAACTTCTTTTCCAAGGAATATGAACTGGAAGCGGCCGACACATCTGGCGGCGCGGGCCAGTGGCAGACCGACTTCATCAATGGCAAGAAGCTGATCTACAGCGGCTACATGTCCGGCAATGTGGCGTGGCTGAACGCTTTCTATGAAGCCAATCCCAATGGCAAGCTGGCTGTTTGCAGCCCCTGGCAGGTGGTGGAAGAGGGCGTAGCCACCTATCCCCAGATCCGCGCCGACAACCCCTTCGGCATGATCGTTGGCTTCAGTTCCCTGGCAACGCCTGACCAGTTGAAGGCCGCCTGGATGTACATGGAATGGATGAGCCAGTCTGAAACCCTGTTCACGCTGGAAAATGGCGTGGAAGGCGTGACCTACACCCTGGGAGATAACGGCTTGCCCGTTGTCAACGGCGACTACCGCGGCACTGAAATGCTTAACCATAACAATAACATCGACATGACCTGCATCGTGCACGCTTCCAAGAAGGTCGGCACCATTGAGCAGACCATCGCCGCTATTACCCCCAAGGGCATTCCCCAGGATTTCACAAAGGAGCTTACCGATAACTATTACGCCCTCAAGGAGATCGCAGACAAGGGCTGGGCGTATTCCGATCCCGTCTTCTCCGTAGCGATCCAGGCCGAGAGTGAATTCAACGCGACGCTTCTTAGCCTGTACCAGGAATACAGCGTGGCACTTACCAAGTGCAAGCCGGAAGAGTTCGACGCGCTGTACAAGGATCTTAGCCAGAAGTTCCTGGACGCCGGCTATCAGCAGATCATCGACGAGCGTAAGGCGGCATATGAGGCTGGGAATACCACCAAGCTGCCCGCAGCCAAATAACAAACAGCATATATACCTCACCGGGATGCCCTCCTTACCTCCTTGGAGGGCATCCCAATATGTATACACCAATGGCCGTAAAGCAGGGAAACAGTTTCGCGAGGGGTATGCCCACATAGGGCAATACGAAAACACTCTTTTGCAATCTTAAATCGGGAGGCTTGCCTCATGAAGCTTATATTCGACAGGGAAAAGCTATTGACCGCTGTGGATGCCCTGGTCCGCAGGACCATGGAGATGGACCTTAACTGGGAGTGGCCCTGTGGCGTGGCTTATTACGGCGTGTCGGAGGCATACAAGCTCACCGGCAGCGGTGATTACCTTGAATTGCTGAAGGATAGGGTGGATGAACTGATCTCCCTGGGCCTGCCCGCCTTCACGGTGAACACCTGCGCCATGGGGCATTGTCTTTTGGTGCTTTATGAGGCTAAAGGAGAGCAAAAATACCTGGATATCGCCCTTGCCAAAGCAGATTACCTTACGCATAAGGCGCTGCGCTTTGCGGACAATGTGTTGCAGCACACGGTTTCCGTAAGCAATGACTTTCCGGAGCAGGCTTGGGCGGATACGCTTTTTATGGCGGCCATGTTCCTTTTGCGTGTAGGTGTTCATACAAAAGACCAGGCGAAGATTGAAGATGCCTTGCATCAGTATCTGTGGCATATCCGCTATCTGCAGGATAAGGCTTCAGGGCTTTGGTACCACGGTTATGACAATATTCAAAAGAATCACATGTCAGGCTTTTACTGGGCAAGGGCCAATGCATGGGCTGCCTATACCATGTCCCAGGTGAAGGCTAGGCTTGAAAAACCTTATTTGTATCCGCCCTTTATGGATGTGGACTGCTCATTGCGCGACCAGCTGGCTGGCCTTAAGGCCTTGCAAACGGATAACGGGCTTTGGCGCACCGTGCTTGACGATGCGGAAAGCTATGAGGAGCTGAGTGCCAGCTGTGGCATTGCTGCAGCCATGATCGTGAATAATAACCCGCTTCATACCAAGCATGTGCAAAAAGCTTTGACCGGTATCATGGATAACATATCTCCTGACGGCAGGCTTCTGAACGTATCGGGCGGCACGGCGGTGATGAACGATCTGAAGGGCTACCGCAATATTTCCTGTGATTGGACACAGGGCTGGGGGCAGGGGTTGGCATTGGCATTTTTGACTGCAGCGCTGAATCAGGACAGGGGATGAGCTTATTGAACGGGCATAAAGGCGGGTTTACGCTTCCCGGTGAGGCGGGATATGAGAACCTGACATTAAGGCTCGCGGAAAAATGGGGGGCCGACGTGATCCGCGACAGTGACGGCACGAAACTTTCCCCAAAAATATTGGATGCGGGCTACGAAATATACGCCACTCTTTGCATTATAAGGGATCATAATGAATGGGCAAAGAAACATCCCGACACGCTGCAGCAGGTGTTTTTGATAAGTGATCCCGTTACCGCTACATCGGATACAGTAGAAATTCCCCTGATGGAGCGGTACTTTGCCGAGCAGTTTTCTGTAAACAGCAGCTCGGAGGCCATGCTCTACTGGCAGGTTTTTGACCGCACATTGTATGTGGAAGTGCCAAGAAACAAGTGGCGCTACGATCCCGATACAAAAGTGGTGCGGGTCATGGATGCCGTTCCCTGGCGCCGGTATACCGCAAGTTTTCTATCCTTTCGGGTGTGGGAAGAAATCAACATGTACAACCACATCACCAACCATTGGACGTCGGAACATTTGATGCAGCTGGATCCAAGGCACCCCTCCGTTCAGGATTATTTGCTGGAATGGCTTGAAAACTGGTGTGTGGAGCATCCCAAAGTTGATGTGGTACGGTTCACATCCCTGTTTTATAACTTTGCCTTCATATGGGGCGCCAGTACCAGAAACCGCTATTTGTTTTCCGATTGGGCTTCATATGACAACACGGTCAGCCCGCTTACGCTGGCGCAATTCGAGCAAAAGATGGGTTATGCCCTCACCGCGGAGGATTTTGTCAACAAGGGCAACTTCCAGGTAACCCACTGGCCGCCCACGTCCCATAAGAGGGACTATATGGATTTTGCATGTGAGTTTGTGACCGCCTTCGGCAAAAAGCTGGTGGAAGTTGTCCACCTGTACGGGAAAAAGGCGTATGTGTTCTATGACGACAGCTGGGTGGGTATGGAGCCTTACGGGGAGCGCTTTTCACAAATCGGGTTCGACGGGCTGATCAAGTGCGTATTTTCAGGGTATGAAGCAAGGCTCTGCGCCCATGTGCCCGTAAAAACCCATGAGCTTCGGCTGCACCCCTATCTGTTCCCAGTAGGATTAAGCGGCGCGCCAACTTTTGCGCCTGGCGGGAATCCCACCCTGGACGCAAAAAAGTATTGGCTGCAGGTACGCAGGGCGCTGCTGCGAGCACCGGTTCAAAGGATCGGCCTGGGCGGGTATCTGCATCTGACGGAGGGTTTTCCCGATTTTTGTGACTATATCGGAGAACTGGCCAACGAGTTTAGGGATATAAAAGCGTTGCATGAATGCGGGGAACCCTATACGCTGCCCATCCATGTGGCGGTGCTTCACGTGTGGGGGACGCTGCGCTCCTGGTCGCTGTCGGGCCACTTTCATGAAACGGATAAGCATGATTTGATTCATATCAATGAGGCGCTGTCGGGCCTGCCGGTTCATGTGCGGTTTATAAGCTTTGAAGATGTGAAGGCCGGTGCGCTAAAAGACGTTCAAGTGGTCATCAATGCAGGATCGGCCGGCACTGCCTGGAGCGGCGGGGAAGCTTGGGCCGATCCTGAAGTGGTTGAGAAGCTTACCGGGTGGGTTCATGAGGGCGGTGCTTTCATTGGCGTCAATGAGCCTTCGGCCTGCCTGGGTGCCGACACATACCTTCGTATGGCCCATGTGCTGGGGGTTGATCTGGATACAGGGGAAAAGGTCTGCCATGGCCGATGGAGTTATGATGTTATGCCGGAGGCGGGCCTCATGGCGGGGGACGCGCACCTGAAGCGAAAGGAAAACCTCTATCTCACAGACGGTAAGGCGAAAGTGCTTCAGGAGGAAAGCGGTATGCCTGCCTTAACGGTGAACAGGTTCGGCAGAGGCAAGGGCATCTATTTGACTTCCTTCAAGGTAGACCCGAAAGCCACACGGTTTTTGCTAAACCTGATTCTTTACGCCGCAGGCTTAGGCAATGAGCAGCTTTACCTAACCGACAATCCGTATATGGAATGCGCTTTTTATCCGGCCCAAAACAAGCTGGCGGCGGTAAATATGAGCGGGGAAAAGCAAGTTGCACGAATCGCGATCCCCGGCGGCCCGGTCGAGATTCAAATAAAGCCATATGGCTTTGTTACCAGGGTAATATAAAAAAGAAATGAATTCATTAGCTGGTACAATGGAAATTACAGAAGTTACGGAATATGAGGATTCATTTTTATCCTGTCAAGGTAACGAAGAACCGTTTTTACATAACAATTCCAAGAAATAATGAGCCAAGCCCCGCATGTATGTCATCCTGAGGGCTCCGCCCGAAGGATCTTTTGCAGCAAAGAGCTCAAGATTCTTCGCTTCGCTCAGAATGACATATCTTAGAATAAACCAGTGCTTACTTCTGTAGCTCAAAGTCCGCTAGGCTTTTTCTTTATACCTGTCCGCCTGGTCAAAGAAGGTCATGTCCGCATATCCGGCATGAATTTTGCCGGAATGCAATACTCCCTCGGGTATATAATACCGGTCTCCCTTTTCGTAAGTCCCTATCACGCCACCGATGGTGAGCTCAATTTTCCCTTCCAGCACTACGCCCCACTGTCCGGCGTGTGCATGATCGGGGAGCATCACATCCTTGGAAAACTCCATGAAAATGATTTGATGGCCGCTCCCCTGGGATAAATATGCCTTCACGCCATCTAAAGGGATGTCGGCTTCCGGCAAACGCAGTATAGGGGCAGGGAAAAAATCCGGCATAATAATCTCCTTTCCATCAAACCAGGCATTGCTCATCGCAATTGTACAGGACATGTCCGTGAATTGCAAGATATTGGGATTGATCTGGCTTCCATTCCAACCGCAGACAAATGTTCACCCATTATTTGACTACGGGGGGAGCGGCCGGTATAATGGCATGGAAAGGGTGGTACGAAAGATGATCCCATTGGATAAAATCGAAAAGTGGCTTCCAAAGCTTACCGAAGGCGCCGGGCGGTATTTGCAGCCCGATGAGCTAAAGCAGTATGAAAGCATGCCTGTGAGCGAGCGGGAAAGGCAGATCGCAGCCTTGCTCCATGATCCCATCGCAAACTTTACGGTAATCAATGAAGTGTTCTTTCGCGACCGCTGGGGCGAGGTGATGGACAGGCTGCATCCGGGCGGCAAACTAACGCTGCTTGAAGTGGCCTCCGGGGACGCGGATATGATCCCCCAGTGCATGTCACGAACAAGGCCGGGGAGCCTGTATATTACCGCCAACATGAACGAAAAGCTGAACGAAAGCCTGATGAAGAGGGTTCATGGGCTTCCGATTGAGATCCGGCTGATCAAGGATGATGCTGCGAATATATTGCAGCATCTGCAGGGTGGCCAGGTGGATATCATAGCCTTCCAGCATGCTGTCAACGATGTGCTGCAGGCCGTTCTCTGTGCTCAAAACGGTATCGATACCGTGTACAGCGACTGGATGGAGACGCTGCCCGCCATGATCCGCCTGCTTCAAAAGGAAGTGGCGGCGGGCACGCTGGAAAAGCACGTGCGGGAGCCTTTCATGAACCTGATGAAAGCACTCCTGCCCACGCTTAAGAGTGGCGGACACGTGGTTATCAATCACTATATGTTTCAGCTGGACCTGGACTGGGGCTATCCGCCTCATCTGTTTGAGCACCTGGCGCCGATGGTGCGTACATGGCTTAAGGATTTGCCTGGGTGTGAAGAGGTTATGCTGGAGGGGTTTGACCCGCAGTGGTGGATCTTTCTGAAAAAGGTATAATGCGTTTGGTATCGAGGGTATCAAAAAGGTGCCCCTTGCTCTTATTTGTCTGTTGACTCGATTGTTATATAGACAGGGTCCTCCTCTTCCGGCCTATCGATGCGCCCCTTCCAAACTTCAATACCGTTTTGATCAAAGAAGCCAATATAAATTTCCATTGGGAATTGTTCGGCCCCTTTTTCGTCTGTCAGCGTGATAATGTCTTCCGAGCCGCGCTGATGAAATCCCAGGCAGGGGTGTTTCATCTCCGGAAGCTTGTCACAGCCATTGCCCGTCATCACTTCCTGCAGCCGGAGCTTTTGTTCCAGCTGGATTTTGAGTATTCCTTTTGCGTTTTTGATGCATACCACTTCGCATACCTTCATAAGTCAATACCTCCTTCAGTTATCGCCTGGCGCGGGGATATGATCAGTGCAATCCTATGATGCAAGCAAAGTCCGCATGATCTTTGCAATCTTGGCTGTATTCCGCTCTACTCCGTTGCAATTCCTTTATGATGGGGTATAATGGGAAAAAGCAATTATGCGGAGGATATATATGGATAGGCTTGGGAAGCTTGCGGAGATCCGGCGTGTCATTGACGGCGGTCCCTTTCATGACGACTGGGATTCGCTGGGCCGTTATAGACTGGCGGATTGGTATCCAAAGGCGAAGTTCGGCATTTTCATTCATTGGGGCGTGTACTCTGTGCCGGCATTCGCCAATGAGTGGTATCCGCGGAATATGTACATACAGGGTTCGCCTGAGTACGAGCATCATGTGAAAACCTACGGGCCCCATAAACAGTTTGGCTATAAGGATTTCATATCGCTCTTCAAGGCGGAAAAGTTCAATGCGGAAGACTGGGCGGATCTGTTTCAAAAGGCCGGTGCCAGGTATGTGACGCCGGTGGCGGAACACCATGACGGGTTTCAAATGTACAAAAGTGGCTTGTCACGGTGGAACGCGTATGAAATGGGACCCAGGCGGAATGTGCTGAAGGAATTGTACGACGCCTTGGAAAAGAGGGGGATCACCCCCTGCGCTTCTTCCCACCGGATAGAGCATTGGTTTTTTATGAGCCA
>JAEZJP010000035.1 GCA_023415715.1 Bacillota bacterium | reverse complement strand
CCTGTGTATCTCCTGTTTGGTCCTCTCTTTTGCATAGAACTACACCCCAATCATTTTTCAGTATACCATACTGTCCAACAATTGGGGTGCAGTTCAAATACGGTGGGCATTTTTTCTTTGCCTGCAAAATGCAATCAGATATAGCGAACTTGACCTGCACCTCTATATCCCCAACAGTCATGCCTTTGGCATCGTATATCTTGATCAAAATGAATAGCTATTTTTAAACAACAAAACATTGCAATTTTTTTACATCGAAACGACAACACGAAATGAGAAGATTTGGCAAACTATAATAAGCTTATCAACTTCCTGTATTTGCCATATATGGATTAAACCAGAATTTACACACGGTGAACGCACAGAAGAAAACGCCTTCTCCCACAGCCGGGTAATAGGATGGCGCTTCCCCCGAACGCCATGGCCTTGGTATGTCGGAGAGGGTGTCATTATGGCCGGATCCGCTGAACGCAAGGGTCATAGCACCCGGACCAGCAAGATTACCTAAGAGCATGCCCTGGAGGCTCAGGCATTTTATGAGATCTCATAGAAACATGGAAAAAAGCTTAAGACCAAATATGGAGGTAGACCTATGATCCGGACACGTAAGATCCTGGCGTTGCTGCTGGCAGCAACGATTCTGTCTTTGGTCGTTGTCACCGTGTTTGCTCAAGAGGCAACGGGCCTTTCCACATCAACGGAAGCAATAGAAACCGAAGGGCCCGAAGCACCCGGCGCGCCCACGGCCATAGTCGAACCCTCAGCTGAACCGGGCTCCGGGGAGGCAAGTCCTACGATTGAGGAAACGCCACAAGCGCCAGAAGCCACCGCCACAGCCGGGCCATCGGCTGAACCGGGTGCCGGGGAAGCAAGTCCTACGATTGAGGAAACGCCACAAGCGCCAGAAGCCACAGCCACAACCGGGCCCTCGGCCGAGCCGGGCTCCGGGGAGGCAAGTCCTACGATTGAGGAAACACCTCAAGCACCCGAAGCCACCGCCACAACCGAGCCCTCGGCCGAGCCGGGTGCCGGGGAGGCAAGTCCTACGATAGAGGAAACACCTCAAGCGCCAGAAGCCACCGCCACAACCGAGCCCTCGACCGAGCCGGATGCCGGGGAGGCAAGTCCGGCTATCGAGGAAACACCCCGAGCGCCAGAAGCCACCGCCACAACCGAGCCCTCGGCTGATCCGGGTGCCGGGGAGGCAAGTCCGGCTATCGGGGAAACGCCCCAACCGTCCACCACGCCAACGGTGGTCCCGGATATTGAATTCAAAAAGCCCGCGTATCCGCTGCGCGCTGTGGTGACGGCAGATACGCTCCCTCTTTTCGCGCAGCCGGATGAAGGCTCGCAAATAGCTGCTTCGCTTTATCGCGGACAGATTGTAACGATCCTGGCCATCGCAAGTGAATGGGCTATGGTCGATATCGAGGATGGCACGCAAGTCTATGCGCATACAAAGGATCTGGAGATCTTTGGCGACGGCCCTTCAGGCGGGCCCACTTCCTCCGGACGCGGCGCCAAACCGCTGACACTTTTTGACTTTGGCATCGATCCAGGCACAGTGAAGGCCGCTTCTTCCAAGCGTGCGACGGCAACCATGCAAAAATCGGCTTCCTATTTGCATCCGCAAACATTGGTGGTCAGCACGGATAATGAAAACAATGCGCACTCCGGAGCCGCCGATGGCGATCTGAACAATTATCTGTTTGCCGAGGATTCCCCGGCCCCAATAGAGGTCCGCTTCGATATCGAAACGCTTCCCTCCCGGAGTGCGCATCTTGCCATCTATGCCTGGGATTGCGACGAAACCAACGGTTCTGTACCGGAATATGACGCCGTCTACGTAAACGGGACCAAAGTGGGCGTGATGACGGGCCAGAACGATCAATGGAACACCACGCTCATCTCCGTGCCCGTCGGCGCGCTGCATGTGGGAGCGAACTACGTGACCGTGCATATCGGCGCGCGAAACCTTACGACCGGCGAGATCTTTGAATATTATCCATACACCTGGGCTCTTGAAGTCAAATGGATGCAACTTCTCCTTGATGGCGGGAACGATCAAAGCAAACCGGACGAGTTCAAAGTGGAGCTTAAAAATGCGCGGCTGGAAAGCCTGTTCGTCTACTGCGAGGCAGCCGTGACCATTCAGTCCCACGTAGCCAGGTCCTATGAGGTGGAATACTCGCTGGTGGATAACACCAGTCCTGATTCCGGCTCCTACCTGCAAGTCATTTCTGCCGACGCTTCCCTGGTCAGCGGCACTTCCATCCAAACGACCGGCACGCTGAACTTTCCTATCGATTCGCCCACCGGGGAGTATCTTCTCCAGGTACTTTTGAAGGACGCCGCCACAGGCGAGATCCTGGCGGTGGATGAGGTCCCCTTTGAGTTTGCCTCAGGTGTGGTCCCCTCCTTTGACATTTCCGATTTCACGGTGACTTTGAACACCGAGGATGAGACCACCAGCCCCGTTACTATGTATCTGTCGGCCCAGGTAAACGATCCGGCGAACGCTATCACGGGCGTAAGCTTTTATGTAGAAGGAACAATGGTCCCCACCACTCTCAGCGCCGGGAAAGTGGCCACCGCCTCCTATCAAGTCACGCAGAACGGCACGTATCTGGTGGAAATCCGCTACGTTAAAAACAGCGTGGCCTATAACGCCAAACTGTACCAGGTGATCGACAATATAAGGCCCGCGCCCACGCCCACCATGACGCCAACACCAACGCCATCACCAACGCCAACACCAACGCCAACACTAACACCGGCGCCAACGGCAACGCCTGTCCAGGCGGCCATCCTCAGCGCTTCCCTCTCGCCGTCCAGCGCCAAGGTGGGCGACAAAATGAAAATCGTTGTGGTCACCAGCAACAAGGTCGCGAGCCTGAGCGCGATCAATAATACAGGCGCCACGCTCAACTCCGCTTTTGCCCGCACTGCCAACGGAAATGGGACGCTCACCTGCACGGCCACTTACGAGGCAGGGGCCCCCAATAACAACCGCTACTGGACCGTGACCGCATATGATGCTGCCGGCAGCGCACTTGGCACAATGAAGACCAATACCGTCAGGATTGAAAGCGCGTCGGCCGCTGGAGAAATCATCCCTCTAAAGTGCAACGGCGAGGATATTAAAGACAGCTTCGCGCAGATCAATAACATTGCCAACCTGACCGCGGAGATCTCCGTATCCGGAATAGCGGAAACAACCATTTTGAGGTATGAGATCACTCAAAATAATACCGTACTGGCCTACAGCACGACAGGCGAATTCAGGATCTCCAACTCCAAGTTCATCAAGGGAGTGCCTGTCGTCGCCGTCATGTACACAAAAGACGGCGGCATATTCCGGAAGACGTTGAAAATCAAGGTCGCATCGCAGGGGATCGTCAACTTCTCCCTGCCCTTCCTGTCTGGGTTTACCTTGAAACTTCCCAGGACCATCGACCTGCTCGATGGCATTAGCTTCCCGTTCAGCGAGTCCTCCAGCAAGTCCGGGGGCAGTTCCCTGGCCCCAAACATTGACTATGGCGTGGACAACACTGAAGTCAAGATCGGCCTTGGACTTGATGCTGAATGGGATACCAAGAAGTTGAATTCCGGCCTAAACGATTGGCATTACAAGCAGAAACACTATGTCAACAAGGAATCGTTCAACTTTGGCTACTGCGGCTATATCGTCCTGAAGTTCAACGAAAGCGGCATTTACAGTATCACCAACAGGATCGTATTGGTTGCCTACTGCAAGCTCAGCAGAGGCATAAATATTTTTTTCTTGGGAGTAGTTCCGCTGGATATTTCGCTCACTGTGACGGCCGGCGGTGAATTGGAGATCACCAACATCACATATGATTGGGCGAAAGCGAAATGGACGGTCCCGTCGGTGGATCTTACACTCGAAAGCACCGTAACATCGCAGGTGGGCATTGGCACACACAACATTTCCGCGGGCGTTTATGGCAAGCTCGGCCTCACCGTTGGGGGCAGCATTTATCCCGCCGTCAAGGTGAAATGGGCGGAGGTAGCCGGCGAGCTTGGGGTTTACGCAAAATTTAAAATCGGCATTATCGATTACGACGGCAAGTACAAATTTTTCCCAGACAATGACGACCCAATATACAGATGGGATTTCGCCTCTCTAGATCCCGGAGAAACATCAGCCTCCGCCGGGGAAGATCCACTTTTATCCCTGTATAATCCATCCGCCTACGGAAGTAGCTCCCGGGAATACCTTGCAAAGCGGTCCGCCTGGCAGGGTACGGCAGCCGCAGCGGAATCCCAGACAGCCCCGAGTAAAGCGCCGCCGAAGTCTTTGGCCGGATATGAAGTCAGCAGCTCCGGAGGCTCTTTGGATGCGGATACGGGATACACCGTTTTGCAGTCCTCTGTTTACGACGGCATCGAGCCGCAAATCGTCTCCGCGGGCAGCGTCACCATGATGTCCTATCTGGATGATGACGGAGACCTTACCGACAGCGCAAACTTCCAACACCTTGTGTATTCCTTGTGGGATGGTGCCAATGGCTGGAGCACCCCTGCCCAGGTGGATGAAAACGACCTGAACGACGCTGATTTTACCCTCTTTTCGGATGGGAAGGACATCTACGCCGCCTATGCCGAGGCCAACCGCGCCTTCCTGGCCGGGGATATCCCCGGGGAAACGGATAGCGACGCGGCGCGGATTCAGAAGTTTTCGCAAATCGTGGGGGCCATGGAGATCATCGTGGCCAAGTATGACGCCGTATCGGGGAAATTCAGCCGCATCGGGGAGCTGACCCGCGATAGCCTCTATGATATGACGCCAAAGCTCATGTCCCTGAATGGCGCGCTGACAGCCGTATGGGCCACCAACGCAGATAATGACCCCTTTGGCGCCACCGCGAACAATGCTATACAGGCGGCTGTGTACGATTCGGCTGCCGGGACCTGGGCGAAAAAGACGCTTCTGACACCCATAAACACCATAACGTCCCTGGCCGCGGGCGTGATGGATGGCGTGGGGTACGCAGCCGCCATCCTGGACGGAGACTGCGATCTTGCCACGGCGGACGACCGGACAGTTGCATTGCTGGGCATGGATGGCGTGGTCCGCAAGCTTTCCACAGGCATAAACGGCAGCATGACCTACGCTCAAGTGAACGGCAAAGGCTCCTTTCTTTGGTATTCCGGCAGCGCTTTGCATGGGATATCTGACGCCGGGGAGGCACAAATCCTCATACCCACAGAGGAGAGTATCCCGCCTAAGTTCAGCATTGTAAGCCACAACGGTCAGGACGTCATCCTGTTCGCCATGCCCAACAGCGATGGGGAATACGGCGGCAGTGACCTGTACGCCTACTATGCCATGAACGGGGGGAACCCCATCCGCGTGACGAAGGCGGGGGGCTATATGGACGCCTACGCCGCCTTCTCGAGCGGCGGGAAACTCATGCTGATATTCCGGCGTACGGACGCGAAGTTTGTGAGCCATGTCCTGTCCTTAAGGAGCGACCTGTGCTTTACCAATATTGGATTCGGGACGAATCTTGCTTTGGACGACGTATACCGGGAATATGATTTTGATTCGGACCCCGGTCATGTCACGCTGCACGCCGACATCAGGAACTGTGGAATCGAAGCAGTGGGCAAGGCAGATATCCTCGCAGGCGGCCGGGCCGTGGCGTCGGGGTTTGAAACGCCTCTCCTGCCGGGCCAGTCCGCCCAGATCATCTTCAGCTATCCGCTCCCTGCGGATGTGACCATTCCCCTGCAGGTTATGGTCAGCGCGGATCAGGACATGGACCAAACGAACGACACATTCCAAACGTCCCTGGATTTCACCGATTACGACGTTACCGCCAGGCAGAATATTTCCGGCAGTCAAAGCTTCCTGGAGGTGCTGGTGAAGAATAAAGGAACCGGCTCCGGCCCTGCCGTTATGAACATTCACCTTGACAGCCCCGATGGAAAACTTCTGTATACGGAAGATCTGGCCATCGCCAGCGGCGGGCAAAAGGAATGGCGCCTTAGTGTCAGCAAGGATCTGATGGTTAAGGAAAGCTCCTGCGTTCTGTATATCGAAGTCGTTCCCGGGAAGGCCGAATCCTCTGACTATAACAACCAGACAGCAGTAACGATCTATAACGCCGGCGCGGCGCAAGACGATTAAGATCAAATTTCCGGCTTGCCTTGGTTTTGGAAGAGAAACGCCATAGCTAAAGGCGCAAGTAATCTGCGGCATGACGCGTGAACATGCGCTCTCGCTGCTCTTTGAAGATAGGCTTGCCGAAAGCAGCGTATTACTGCTACGTCAAACATCGGTAGTTAGGATATTGCAAGTCCTACAAAGGCTAAATTGGCCAGGTCGCGGTTTACCTGTTGGAATGTGACTTTGAAGAGGAGAAACCAAATCAGAAATGGGTGACTGATGGGATAGAGTTCATCTTGTTCGGTCAGAAAATGAATTTGTCACCCATTTCTTGATTTGTGCAACCAAGACCTGGTCACCTATACGATTTTTGATCATCCCCATCTTTCTCTGGTAACAGATATATTGATAATCGCCCTCGATGATGATATTTATTGCCTTCGGTACCATAGTTGTTCGCCTTCGCTTAGCTGATATAGAAAGCACATACTCTTCAATTCGATATTCTTTATTGTATTTCACGTCTTCAGAAATCATAAAACCGGGCCATTTGCTGATTTACGAATCAGACAGCACCGCCAATTCAGCTAGAAAGCTCATAAAGAGCTCTATTCCAAATATCAAGAAAAGTACATTGTAAACGGCGGCTCATGTGTGATCGCATCAACAACGGGCTTTGTTTTGAAGTTTTTATCTGCCGTATGCTTTTCCCTATTGACATTTCCTTACTGCCGCATTATACTAACAGTGTTCACAAAATTAAACGATGTTATTTGATTTGAACACCCTTACGGGAACTGCCGGCAAAGCGCCAGGCGCAAAGGAGCAACCAATGAGCGAAAAGCAGAAACGCAAACGGATCAGAACAAAGATGTACTTTATTGAGGCGGCTAAGGATATGATCGAAAGCCAGGGAGTTGAAAGCGTTTCGGTACGGAATATAGCCGAGTCCGCCGGTTATTCCTATCCGACCCTGTACAATTATTTTCATGACCTGAGTGAACTGCTGTGGGAGACAAAGGGATTCATGATCCTGGACCTTGTGGAAATCATGCGTCAAAAAACAAGCTATCCGATGAAGGATATGGAGGAAGTGAAAGGGGGGTTCAAAGCATACATTCAGTATTATTTGGATCATCCAAACGTCTTCAAGTTCTTCTATCAGTATCCATTGCAAAAGCCTGAAGGAAAACCGGAGGATGAACCTGCGGAACCGGACTATGGCTCGATGTGGAACGAAGCGTTTCAAGGTTTTGTACGTAGTGGAAGGCTTCAGGAGAAAGATATCGAAGCAGCCGCAAAAACGCTGATTTATGCAATACACGGCATGCTGATGCTAAGCTTCTCCAACAACGGTGACTTAAGCGATGCGGAGAACCTATACCGGGATCTGGAACTAATGATCGACTTTATGCTGTAAACAACAAGGAGGTACAACCATGAATATCGGCATCATCATTCACTCGCACACGGGCAACACGCTTTGCGTGGCACAAAAGATCGAGGAAAAGCTTTCAGCCGCCGGGCATTCCGTCTCCATCCAAAGGGTATTCGCGGCAAATGACGACGAAACCGACGTACAAAAAATCAGGCTCACTGAAAAGCCAGATGCCGGTGCATACGATATTTTGCTCTTTGGTGCTCCCGTGCGCGGCTTTTCGCTCTCGCCGGTCATGCAGGCATATTTAAACAGTATCGGACCTCTTCGCGGCAAAAAGGCCGGCTGCTTTATCACCCACTTCTTCCCCTATGCCTGGATGGGCGGAAGGTGGGCGCTTAATCAGTTGTGCGAGCTCGTAAAGGCCAAGGGCTCATCCGTTTACGGAACAGGCATCGTCCATTGGTCAAGGGCGGCAACGCGTAATGAGCAGATTGAAGCAGTGGCCAGGGAACTGAGCATCCATGTATAAGGGGTTTTTAGTATGAAAAGAAAGCTTGTCGTGATTTTAGCCATCGTACTGGCGGTGCTTGTTGCCGTTGCGCTTGGCTTACGGGGGTTTTTGACGAATATCGAATCGAACCTTGCGAAGCTTACAGACATGGTGCCCGCGCAAATCGATCTTAACGCATTGGAGGATGGAGTCTATTCCGGCAGCTATTCCGTCTTTCCCGTTTCCGCAAAGGTAAGCGTTACGGTAAAGGATCACAGGATTGCAGCAATCGAACTGATTGAACATAAAAACGGGCAGGGTTCTTCGGCTGAGGCGATTCCCGGCAAGGTGCTTAAGGCCCAATCCTTGCAGGTGGATTCCGTATCCGGCGCCACATACAGCAGCAAGGTCATTTTGAAGGCGATCGAAAATGCACTGCTCGGCAGCAGGCCATAGGAGCGAACAGATATGAGCATTCAAAAATACTATCAAGCCCTCTCCATGCAGGACAGGATCAGCTTTCAAGCCGAAACCGGGCTTGAAAAGTGGCGGCTGCTTTACAAAATAGCGGGCATAGCAGCCATCATAATGCTGGCTTTGATCGCTGTTCAGATTGCGGTGTTTATCCTATGGCCAACGCCAAAGACAGTGCTTGCGTGGTTCCAATTGTTTCAAAGCAGCTGGATTTTGGGTCTTATGCATCTTGACTTTCTCTATATCATCAACAATACCATTGTAGCCCTCATGTATCTTGCCTTTTATTTGTCGCTCAAAGACAAGAACGAATCCCTGACGCTGATCGCCCTTGTATGTGGCATGCTGGCTACCGCGGCCTATTATGCATCCAATCCTGCATTTGATATGCTGTCCCTCAGCAGGCAATTCAGCACAAGCGCCACAGATCCGGAAAAAGCCGCGTACCTTGCAGCCGGCCAGGTACTGATCATGCAGTGGAAAGGCACAGCTTTTGATATTTACTATATACTGAGCGCTTTATGCCTGATCATCTTTGCCCGAATGATGTACGGCAGCGCCATCTACGGGAAACGGATGGCCGCAATCGGCTTGGTATCCGGTATGCTGATGCTGATCCCCTCTACGGCCGGGACCCTTGGCCTTTACTTCGCACTGGCATCCCTTGTTCCATGGGCAGTTTTTTCCTGGTTGGCAGCCGTTAGGTTTTTATACTTGGGATCAATTGTGTATCAAACCAAGTGAACTGTCCCCAAGGTTATGTTTCGTGGCAAATTGGTTTAGTTTATTGACGCAAATAGTGTTGTGCTTCATAATATGATTATCAATTCATTTAGGTGGACGATATGGCCGACATCAACATCTCATCCGTCAGGAAATCATTTGCGCAGGACCGCGTCGTGCTGGACGGTGTGAGCTTTCAGGTCGACCGGGGCGAGCGCGTGGGACTGCTTGGCGGGAACGGTGCGGGAAAGACGACACTGCTCAAAATCATCACGGGAGAAATTGCGCCCGACGCGGGCAGTGCGTTTGTCGTAAAGGGGCTGAGGCTGGGCTATGTGGCGCAGCTCAATAACTACGCGCCGGACACGACATGCGAGGATGTGCTGCGCGCGGCGTTTTCCCGCACGTTTAAGATCAGCGCGGAGATCGAAAAAATTCACGCGGGCATGGATGCGGGCGACACGGGGCGGTATTCCATGCTTATGGACGAGTACGTATCCCTTAATGGCTACGAGTGGGAGACGGAGCTGAACAAGGTCGCGAACGGGCTCGGGATCGATGCCGGAATGCGCCTGCGCAACTTCGCCGATCTCTCTGGCGGGGAACGCACGCGGGTGAGCCTCGCGCGGCTGATCCTCGAGAAGACGGATGTCCTCATCCTCGATGAGCCAACGAACCATCTGGACACGCGCTCCATGGAATGGCTGGAGGACTACCTCATCCATTACAAGGGCACCGTGCTTGTCGTCTCGCATGACCGCTACTTTCTGGACGTGGTTGTCACCCGGATTGTGGAGCTCGAAAATGGAAAGGTGGACTTTTACGGCGGCAACTACACCTTCTACTTAGGGGAGAAGGAGCTTCGCTATCAACAGCAGCTCATGCGCTATCAGCGGGAACAGGCAAAGGTCAAGCAGCTTGAGTTTCAGGTGCAACGGCTCAAGGCGTGGGGTTCGGTTTACGACAATCCCGCTCTACACAAGAAGGCGCGGGCGATGGAGAAGCGCATCGAGCGCGTGCAGGAGACCGACCGGCCGACAAGGCAGACGCGCATGGATATGGGGTTCAATTCCGACCAATTCCGGGCAGACAGGGTGCTTTGGACGGAGAACCTTTCCAAGTCGTTCGGCGGGAAGGCTTTGTTTTCCGGCGTGAATACTACGATGCGCGGGGACGGCGAGCGGATCGCGCTGCTCGGGCCGAACGGCTGCGGCAAGACAACGTTTTTGAAGATCCTGATGGGGCTCGAATCACAGGATTCGGGCGAGACGCACTTCGGACCATCCGTCCGCTTTGCATACCTTCCGCAGGTAGTCGAATTTTCGCATCCGGAGCGGACGCTCTACGACACGCTTCTCTATGAGGCAAATTGCGAGCCGCAGGAAGCGCGTGATCGGCTTGGCGCCTTTCGGTTCCGGGGCGAGGATCAGTTCAAGACAGTCTCGCAGCTTTCAGGCGGCGAGCGAGCGCGGCTTAGGATGTGCTTGATCATGATGTCGCGGGCAAACCTCCTCATCCTCGACGAGCCAACGAACCACCTCGACCTTAACTCGCGCGAGTGGATCGAGGAAGCGGTGGCGGAGTTTGAGGGTGCGCTTCTGTTCGTCTCCCATGACAGGTACTTCATCCGGCGGTTTGCCGACCGTGTGTGGGAGATCGAGGATGGAAATTTCCGCGACTGGCCGTGTGGCTACGAGCGGTACAGAAAGCTCAAGGCGATGGAGCAGACCGCGCCGCTGCCCGAGAAAGAAAAACAGTCTAAGCCCGCCGACAGGCCGTCCGGGCGCGACCAGCGGGCGGAGCGCCGACTTGGTGCGCTCGAGCGGGACATCGCCCGGGCGGAGGAAAAGCTTGCGGGCTTTGACAAGAGGGCAGAGGAATGCGCGTGCGATTATATACGGCTGAACGAGGTGCTCGCCGAGAAGTCAGCGCTCGAAAACGAGCTTCAGATCATGTATAAACAGTGGGAGACCATCGCGGCGACGATCGAGGGGGGGCAGGTTTAGGTCGTGAGCTTGCAAATAAGGCACAATTTCAAAAAGACTAATCTGCCGGCCTACGGTCAGTCTGCAAGCCACAGAGCCTCCGTAGTATAATCAGATTAACGTTAGAAAGCGGATAATATCTCCGGCTATCAAGCGAAGGAGGAAGGATGCCCATACTGAACAAGATAGCAAGTGCTCTGGGAAGAAACGATGAGCAGCCCAATATCGAGTTGGCGGAGCAATTGGTCAACACGCAGGACAAGGAAAGTATTGCGGAAATCGTATCCGGCCTTCGCATGGACAAAGCGGTTGCCAGTGACTGTATCAAGATACTTTACGAAATAGGCGGACGCAAGCCGGAACTGATTGCACCTTATGCTGAAAACTTTATTGGACTGCTGAATTCCAAAGATAATCGTCTCGTTTGGGGTGCAATGACGGCACTTGGCCGCATTGCAGAGTTGAACCCCGCACCGGTCTACTTACATTTTGAAGATATTTATGCCGCCTATAAGAAAGGCAGTGTTATCACGGTTGATAACAGCATCAGCGTTTTTGCCGCACTTTGTAAAGCAGATAAAGAATATGAGAAACGCATACTTCCCCTGCTCATTGCGCACTTGACAAAATGCAGAGCCAAGGAAATTCCGCAGCATCTAACGCGTATGTCTGTCTGTTTCAATAAAAATAATATAGTGCAAATTGAAAGCACCATTCAAGACCGCTTTGAGGAGTTATCCGGTTCACAACAAACAAGGGTAAGAAAAACCGTAAGCAGCGCCTTGAACGGAGGCCCCTAAAGCACGGCGCCGGGCTCGCCGATCAGGGTAACCGGCTTGTCGATTCGATAGGATATGTCTCTGCCGGTTCATCATAGACACCGGAAGAAAGATGGATCACATCACCGGGCGCTGCATCAACCACGGCGGCCGTTAAGCTTTGATAGCCCTTCCCTGTGCCAATATGCAATTCATTCGCCAATGCAGGAAGACAAAGCATCAGCGATACCAGCAGCGCTGTCGCATACATGGGAAGAAATTTTTTCATGCTTTCCTCCCCGTCCGTCCAGAAAATGGTACTTGAATACTAATGCTTAAGACCTCCCCTAGCCTCCTTCGTCGGCAGCCCCCTCCAAGGGGGAGCCTCTCCCAAAGCCTCCCTCTTGAGGGATGGTGCCGCCCACAGGCGGCAGAAGGAGGTAAAAGTGCTGTCGTCTTCATCCCTTGGGATTATGCTTGCATCATAGGTATTAGGAAGAAAAGCAGAAGAAGACCTTGCAGCTCTTCCTCTGATTTTTGAAAAATGAATTACTTAAAGATCAGCGTGCCCCACAAGCTGGGACTTACGTTGATAGTCAGGTCGCCTGTCCATGCCAACTGCGGGATATACTCCGTTCCGGGGCAGGGATAGGAGATGTCCGTAACTGCAAAGTCAAACTTGATCTGATCGCCGGCCTTGGGGGTATAGACAGGAATATTCTCGTTTGAGAAGTTCGTAAGTGGGATCATTGCCTCATAGATAAAGCCGGTGGCTGTCGTCTGTGCCGCGCACTTGTAGCCGTCAAGCACGCTCTCGCCGCCGTCCATACCCTTGCTGACGAAGCGCTGCCTTGCATCCTTATCGACTATGGAGCGGTATTTCCACGATAAGAATCTGTCTCCAAATGAATTGTGCGAATCTATTATGGCATATATCCGCCAAAATTTTGCAAAGCCGCTGAGCGTTCAAAGCGTATGTACCAAGATCGGCGTTTCCCAGACCTATATGAGCCGACTTTTGCGCAACTATGGCAACACATCCTTCAGCGCCTTCCTGACCCAGTGCCGCATGGATGCCGCCATGGAACTTATCCTTAAGCACCCGGACATCCTGCTTCGTGGTGTCGCAGCCTGCGTGGGATATGACGATCCATCCTATTTCAGCAAGGTGTTCCATCAGGCGACCAATAAGAACCTACCCAGTTTGTAGCTGAAGCGGAACGAATTACCCCTTATAAGGAAAATGAGTAATCAAAATAAAATGTGATACTGAAAAGAGGCCGCTACGTTCGAAAACGTAACGGCTTCTTTTCAATTATCGTAATAGGATGTTGTGACAGAAATCCTTCATGCCAAAAGGTCATTTGCCATAATAGGCGTCATATGCCTTTTGGTAGATGTCCCGCATTTGGTTTAAGCCCATGCCTTCCAGCTGCGAAAGGTATGCGTCCCATTCCGCATCCACATTGTTGTTCACAATCCAGGAAGCCATCTTTTCATCCACAACCTTATAAATATCGGTGCTCAGGAAGGTTAGTTCTTCGGTAGTATCCATATCGAATTTCACGATGGGATAGATTTCTGTGGGGAAATTGTCCTTATAGAAGGCATCCTGCTCAAGACGGGCTGTTTCTTCCTTGGGGGCTGTGGTCTTTGCCGCCAGGGTCTTGGAGAAGTACAGCGGTGCATTGTCCACCAAGGCGTTTGTCCACTTTACGTTGTCCAGGAATTCGCCGGCAGGCGGATCAAGGATGACGTATTTGTCGCCGGCGGCATCATAGGTGACCTGGTTGGGAACGGAGCCATAGTACATCTGGATGGAATAGTATTCGCTGTAAATTTCGTTCAGAAGCTCCATCACCCGTTCGGGGTACTTGCAGGAGGCGCTGATGGAAGCCTTGTTCACATCCATGATCACGCGGGCGGGGTTGGAAGGCCACAGGGGGGTTATTTGACTGTCGGCGGAGGATTTCAGGGCATCGAGCACTACATACTGATCGGAGTACTGGCCGGTACGGTCGGCGATGGACCAGCCCAAGGTGACGCCTACCATGGCGCTTTCACCCTGCTTGGATTTGGCCATCATGCCGGAGTAATCCTGGGTAAACACTTCCACATTGATCAGGTTTTCAGACCAGAGGCGGCCAAGGTATTTTTGGATCTCCTTGTAGGCTTCAGTTTCCCACAGGAAGTTGACCTTGCCGTCCTTCACGGTGACCATGGCGTCGGAGTAGTCCATGACATTGCCATACGCACCGCAAAGCGAATAAATGGAGAAGATGGAGGTACGGCCGGCATTCCAGTCAAGCGGGATTTCATCCTTCTGGCCGTTGCCATTGGGATCGCCGTCACGGAAGGCGATCAATACCTTCTCAAGTTCATCCAATGTAGTGGGCATTGCAAGGCCCAGCTTGTCCAGCCATGTTTTGTTGATCATCATGACCGTGTAGCTCTCGGGGCGGTAGGGGCGAACCTGTGGCAGGGAATAGACAGCCCCATCGGAGGCTGTGGAGATGCGCTTGGTATCCGGCTCTTCCTCAAACATCTTTTTGATGTTTGGGCCGTATTGGTCGATGAGGTTCGTCAGGTCCAGGAAAGCGCCTTTGTTCATGGTCAGGTCGCCGTCGGTAAGGCCGCTGAGCCACAGGTCGGGCAGATCATTGCTGGCCAGCACCACTGCTTTTTTCTCATCCCAGCCGCTGGATACCTGGTCCCACTCGATGGTGATGTTCAGCTTCTTCTGCAGGTCCTGCCATACCGGCATGTCATCAAGGTTGACATTCAGGGCGTGGGAGCTTGTGATGGCCCGGATGGTGATGGGTTCCCTGCCGCTTTCCTGCGCCAGGGCGGCGGGGGCCAGCGATACAACCAGCGCCAGCACCATCATCAGGGATAGAAACCGTTTTTTCATGACGAATCCTCCTTTAATTATCCTCATGATACCATGAGGTAATGTACTTTCATAAGAGGGCTCCCGATAGCAATTTTCACCATGCAGTCTGCCAGTCTCAGCCCTTGAGCGCGCCGATCATGACCCCTTTTTCAAAATACTTCTGTATGAAGGGATACAGGATCAGCACCGGCAGAGTGGAAACGATGATGCTGGAATATTTGATCAGCTCCGAAAGCCTAAGCGATTCGCTGGAAGCGTAGCTGTTGGCGCCCTGCATGGCTTCGTTCATCAGCAGAATATCCCGCAAAACAATTTGAAGCGGCTTGATATTTTCATCCCGGACATAGATAAGTGCGGTAAAGTAATCGTTCCAGCGCAGCACCACATAGTACAGCATGATCACGGAAAGGATGGCCTTGGACAGCGGCAGCGCGATCGAGAAAAAGAAGCGTGTATTGGTGCAGCCATCCAGCCTTGCGGATTCCAGCAGTTCCGGCGGCAGGGTATTTTCAAAAAACGACCTGCAGACGATCAGGTTGTAAACGTTCATGCAGAAGGGGATGATCATGACCCATATGCTGTTGTCGAACCCCAGCTTCTGGCTGATGATGATGTACGTGGGGATCAGGCCGCCGCTAAAGTACATGGTGAAGATAAAAAACAGCATCAGCGGCTTGCGGATATTAAAATCCTTGCGCGACAACGCATAGGCACAGGGAATGGTCACCGCCATGCTGAGCGCCGTTCCAACGGTGGTCAGGATCATGGTAGTGCGGTACCCGGTCCAGATACGGCTGTCTTCAAATACCTTCAAAAATCCGTCGATGTTCAGCCCTTGTGGGATCAGCCATACCTTGCCGTTGCTGACCAGGCCCGGTTCGGAAACCGAGGCGATCACCACGAACCAAAGGGGGTACAGAGCAATCACGAACACAAGCAGCCCCATCAGCCGTACAAAAAGCTCAAAGCACTTTTCAAAGCCGTTCATGTTGCGGATTCTGGCATGGACCATGCTTTCACCTCCTACCACAAGCTGCTTCCACTGAGTTTCCTGGTTATACTGTTGCATACCGTGAGCAGAACCAGGTTGACAACGTTATTGAAAAGGCCAACGGCTGCGGCATAGCTGTATTGCGCGGTCCCTCTTAAGCCCATTTTGTATACATAGGTGGAGATCACTTCGGAACTGGACAGATTCAGATTGTTCTGCATCAGGTACACCTTTTCAAAGCCAACGCTCATGAGGTTTCCCACCCGCATGATTAGCAGGATGGAGGCTGTGGCCAATAGCGCCGGGATCTCCACATGCAGTATCTTTTGAGAACGTGACGCACCGTCTACGGTGGCTGCGTCATACAATTGCGGGTCAATGGCCGACAATGCGGCAATATAGATGATGGAATCCCAGCCCGTGTGCTGCCAGACATCCGACCAGACATAAATGCTCTTGAACAAGCCGGCTTCACCCATGGGGTTGCCGGGTGTGTAGCCCAAGGCCCTGACAATGTTGCCGTACAGGCCGCTGGTAGGGGAAAGGAACAGCGTCAGCATGCCCACCATGACCACTGTAGAAATGAAATGCGGCGCATAGGAGACAGTTTGAAGCGTTTTGCGGATATGCTGGCTGCGGAATTGGTTGAACAGCAGCGCCAGCAGGATTGGCAGCGGGAAAGTGAGGGCCAGCAGGTAAAAATTCAGCACAAGCGTATTGGAAATGAGGGAGCCAAACTGTGCGCTGTTGAAAAAGCGGACAAACCATTTGAAGCCGGCCCATTCGCTTCCGGAAATACCCGCAACCGGGCGGAAGTTTTTGAACGCGATCTGCACGCCGTACATGGGAAGATAATTGAAAAGAACGATGGAGATAACGGCGGGCAATACAAACAGATACAGATCGTAGTTGTTTTTCATTTCCTTGCGCCATGCGGTTTTAAGGCGGGATCGGGTGCGGACGGGGGAAGGCCTTAATTGTGTGATCATTCGTTCCGCTCCTCTCATTGACATAAAGATAGCAGCAAGCGGATTTTGAAACAATTCTCGCTTGCTGCTATCCTTTTCGTTTTATGATATTCACGGGTTTTCTATTTTTCCCGGGCTCTCTTTTCTTTCAAAGCCTTAGCCATGACTGGTTTGACGGTATTCGCCCGGAGCGATGCCGGTACAGTTTTTGAACATGCGGTAAAAGCTTGTAATCGTATCATACCCTACGGAGGCTGCAATCTGCTCAATGGCCATGTCCGTTTCAGCAAGCAGCTTCTTAGCATGCAGGGTGCGCACAGTGTCCACATATTCTTTAAAGTTCTTGCCTACCTTTTCCTTGAAAGACCGGCTGAACGCCGAGGAAGACATGCCGATGTGATCCGCCGCCATCTGAAGGCTTAAAGCCGGTGAGGAAATGTTTGCATCAATATAGGTAAGCACATCGGCCATGGGTGAATATTTCTGCACATTCTCCTCAATAATCTGCGCCAGTTGGGATGATGTGGCATGGAGAATGTTCACCATTTCCTGTATTGTGTAATGGCTGAGCATAGTGCGCATACCGATCTGCCTTACAGTATCATTTCCTTCCCCCAGGTAGCGCATGAGCCCGCTGATGAGCAGGTTAATGGCATTGAAATACACGCTTCTGGTAAAATAGGGCGGCGCGCCTTCCACTGTCAGCAGTGCTTCCACCTGGGAGGTAAGTTCCTTCAGCCTGTCGCAGCTGGCATGGGCGATGGCGGTCTCCATGGCCTGCATCACTTCCAGCGGGTAGCTGCGCGGGTTGAATATTCTTTCCGGCAGGTCTTCATACCGCTGGAACTGCCCCTTTACTCCCTTCAGGCGCACATAGTCCAGCGCCGCATAAGCCGAGCTGTAGGATTGGTTGATGTCTGCGGGGGAAAACACCGTTTGTCCCGCCACCAGGTACGCATAGCCATCCAGCCTTTGCACAAGGGCGCTGCCGGAAGCAACGGAAGCCAGATCTGAAAGGATCAAAACAATCTGATCCGGCGTGTCCAATTGCACGGCGATCAGCATTTCGGCTTTCCGGAAATCATCATCCTTAAGCTTTTCGCATACCTCACCGGCCAAGGCCGCGTTTTCATATGCGGCGATTACCGCCAGGAATGTTTCCCCCCGGATAGCTATGTTCAGGCCCTCCGCCTGTTTAAGCGCCTGTTCCGTTTCCTTTGCGCTGCCGCTGATAATTTTCGAAATCAAGTACTCCCGCATTTGCGGTTCAGCCATATGAAGGCGTCTTCCCAATTGGTCGTTTTCGTTTTTCTGTGCAGTGATCAGCTGTTGGATCGTTTCGAAATCATTCTTCCCAGACCCAGCCTGCGGCGACGCTTTAACGGCCAGGCTCGCCAGCCTCTTGATGGGAACATAGTTCAGGCGCATGGCAATATAGATCAGCAGAAAACACAGCAAGATCACAACTGCCATCAAAAGCATGGTACTGCGCTGCAGGGCAAACGCTTCCCCGATGATCAGGGACATGGGCGTAACCTGCACATACTGCCAGCCGTAGCGAGATGATTTTGACCAGGCGATGATATTTTCCCCGCCGGAAAGAACTGTTTGAAACGTTCCGCTCATTTCGCTCCGTACAGACAGAGCATTGGATACCTTATCAAGATCAGCTTCCGGAAGGTTGGTTGTAGCATGCAAAAGCTTGCTTTCCCTTGAGAAAAAAAGGAAACTGCCTTCCATTTGGCCTCCCGTCTCTGCCATGGCATTCAGCGTGCCGGCCGGTACGGCTACCATCAGGGATGCACGGGCATAGCTTTTGGAGGGGAAGGGCATCACAAACAACAGCGTTTTGTCATATTTGATCCCGGCGATGGTCATGGAGCCAACAGGTTGGATCATAAGGCTGCCGGTGTTTTCCAGTATGCTGTACAAATCATCCTTGGTTAAGTCGCCAAAGGAGGTCTGATAAAGACCAGGGTATTTCTGGATATCCTGAAAGTAAAACGTGCCCGAGCGTGGGACAATGAAATAGTCGATATCCCGAAGATACAGGAACAGATGGGAGATGAAGGTGTTTGTCTTGATCATCTGTTCCATATCTTCCTTCGCCTGCCGTCGCGCAATGGGATCGCTGAGGAGGTTCTTCAGGATGATCCGCTTGTTTTGAAAGATATAGGTGGGCATGGAAAGCACATTAAACAGCTGCGTATCTACATTATCTCCCACCTGAAGGACGTGGTTTGCCGCCTGCTCCGTCGCCTTGTCTATGAGCATTCCGCGCATGCGCGGGTAATAAAAACCCATGCTGACGGACAGCGGGACGATCATCACCGCAAGGTAGGACAGTAGAAACAAGGCTGCGGTACGGTTTTTGTGCTTTTGCCAAAGGCTTCGCATCCATTCCACCCCCCTGTAAATCAACGCCCCGCATGACGGTTTTAGCTACCTGACAAGTTTTTCAAAAACAGGGATGACATCAAGAGGCGCCTGAGCGGTGATCGTCTGCCCGCCCAAAAACACCTCGCCCGTTTCAACGTTCTTCCATTCCGCGCCTTTGGGCAGGTAAACGCTTCGCTTACGCATGCCCGCATACATAACCGGCGCAACCAGGAACCTTTCACCGTACATGTATTGATCTTTCAACAAGCTGCATACGTTATCCTTTGGAAATTCATAGAACATGGCCCGAAGGAGGGGCTTGCCTTCTTCATGGGCTTCCCGCATCAGCTGCCTGGTATAATCCCTTAAGCCTTCCCTTACCGTAAGGTATTTTTTCAAAATGGGGTAAACGGTTTCGCCATAACTCCAAACTTCGTTGTCGCAGCCGGTAAACAGCGCCTCGGTCCCATCCCTGCGGTATACCTTAGCGCCTGGCTGGCGGTCACCATGCAGGCGCATCACCGGGCAGTAGGCGCCCCATTGGAACCAGCGGACAAGAAGCTCTTTAAAGCCCTCATCCTCCGGCCGGCCGCCATGGAAGCCCCCGATGTCCGTGGTCCACCACGGGATTCCCGCAATGCCCATGGAAAGCCCTGCGCAAAGTTGTTTGCGGAAGGTTTCCCAATTGCAGAAAACATCACCCGACCAGACCAGCGCCCCGTACCTTTGGCTGCCTGCCCATGCGCAGCGAACCAGGTTCACAGGGTTTTGCTGGCCGGAGCCTTTCATGCCATCATAAAAATTGCGGGAAAAAAGCTGCGGATATACATTGCCTATTTGAAGGTTGCTGCCCAGGCTGTAACGGTAGTTTTCAAAATCATAGGTGCCGTATTCTGGTTCGGCCTCATCCAGCCAGAAGATGCGGATACCTTTGTCATAATAGTTTTGCTTGCATTTTTGCCATACGTACTCACGCGCTTTCTGGTTGGTGACATCATAAAACATGCTGTCCCCGCCAAAACGCATGCCGATCTGCTCGCCAAGCTCACTCTTGACCAAAAATCCCATTTGACGCATTTCACCGTAATTCTCACTGTCAAGCGCAATCTGCGGCCAGACGGAAACCATCAGCTCAATTCCCATGGATTTAAGCTCTTGCACCATAGCTTCAGGGTCTGGAAAGAATTCAGGATCGAAACGGAAATCCCCCATTTTGGGCCAGTGAAAGAAGTCGCAGACGATCACATCTATAGGAAGATCCCGCGCTTTATACTCCCTGGCTACGGATAGCAGTTGTTCCTGATTCCAATAGCGTAATTTGCACTGCCAAAAACCCAGGCCATATTCAGGCATCACGGGGGCAAAACCCGTAGCCTTGGCATACTGAAGGCTTATTTCCGCCGGCGTATCGCCTGCAGTGATGAAGTAATCCATTTGTTTGGTGGATTGGGCACGCCAGGTGGTACGGTTTTTGCCAAAGTGCACTTCGCCGATGGCAGGATTGTGCCAGAGGAAGCCGTATCCCAGGCTGGACATCACAAAGGGAACGCTGGCCTGGGAATTGCGGTGGGCCAGTTCCAGCGAACAGTATTTCAAATCCAGCATTTCCTGCTGGTATTGACCCATGCCGTACAGCCGTTCGTTCTCATTGGACTCAAAGGTGACGGTGAGGGAATGGTCTCCCCCCAGAAGGGGCTTGAAATGCCGTGCTTTAAGCGCCAGCGCGCCGCCGCAGGCGGTTTCACGAAGCAGCACCTCGTCCCTCTGATTGGAAAATGTGATCTGCGCATAATTCCGCCACCCGTCCAGCGTGATCCTGGCTGTAATGCCGCCATTTTGAATGGAGGCGGTTGTATCGCCTAACTGGACTACCGGCGCTGTTTCCTCCTGTGGGGTAAGCAATGCAAAATCAATATCTTCGGGTTCATGCATCATAGCCGATTGCACACGGAAGCTGTTTTTTCCCCATGACGTGATTTTCAATGTTTCCCCGTCGTTTCGCCAAACCAGACTTTGCCCCGCCTGTTCAAAGTATTGCATATATTTCCCCTCCCGCTTGATTATGCCTGAACATAATGTGCCACTTTCAGCATAGTAAATCAAGCGTCAGTTTTCAAGTATCATTCCTTTGCAATATTTACATAAATCTTCGAATCATCCGTTTTGTGCTTCTCAAAATTTGATAAGCTTGTCCTTTCTTTCCTAGAACCAAAACAATAACACCCTGCAAGCTTTGTTATGAGGCTTGCAGGATATTTCTCATTCGCACCTGCTATTCAAGTCAAGCGAAACCTGGCCGTCAGTTTTGTTAATGACCATATTTTTTTCGCTGTGGAAGGTATCCTTTAAAGACCAGCGTACTAAAAATCAGCATTTCCAACTCCATAAACACTTAGTAACAAGGAGCCTGCCTCTCGCTTTACCAGCGTGAGGCAGGCTCCTTTGGATTGCCTGGCGTGTGTTACTTTCCGATGTATGCGTCGATCTGGCGTTGCACTTCAGCCACATATTCATCAATGCCCGCATCCTTCAGTTTCTGAATGAATGTCGGATAGGTGGTGTCAAAGTCCACAAAGCCGGTCATGAGCGGACGGAAATCGGTCATTGCTTCCTGCAGGCGAACTTCGATTTCTTTCACGTTCTCGTTGTTAAAGGTGAAGCCCAGCAGTGCGCTGTTGATCGCGCCCTTGTCCCAATTGAGGTATGTGTCAACGTAATCCTGGGATACATCCTTGGAGAAAATCTTGTAGTTGGTGTTGTCAAACATCCACTCATAGAAGAGTTCCGGCAATGTCTCGCCTACGGGGGCGATGCGGCCGTTTTCAATCACATAGTCCTTGCCTTCCACGCCAAAGATGGCGAGGCGGTAGTGGCTGACGTCAGAGTAGAGCCAGTTAAGGAACTTGATGGCACCTGCCGGATTGGCAGCAGTGTTCGGAACAAACAACGCTTCGCCGCCTGCGGAAGAGATGTACTTTTGTTTTTCGGGCGCTAACAGGTAGGTGGCGAGCTTCGCATCGGGCACATTGCCGCGAAGCGAGTTGATACGCTCCTGATCCTTACCCAGTGAGCCCTCCTGCCACAGGTAATTGCCGCTGTCCATACGGCCGTCGCGGTTTTCGTAGTTCAAGGTTTCTTCATCGGAGAACAGGCCGGCAGCCGCCAAAGTGCCATTGAACTTGCAAAGGTCTTGGAAAGCCTTCGTCTCGAAGTAGCAAACCGCCTTTTGGGTGGTTTCATTGTAAGCCACCAGTTCGTCTTTGGCGATGCACAGCAGGAGCGGTTCTTCCGCGAAGTAGCGCGTGAGCGGATAATACATCGGGTCGCCAACGCCCTTGATCTCGGGAAACTTTTCTTTTGCCTTCACAGCAAAGTTATAGAGGTCATCGGCTGTGGCAACTTTGTCCATGCCAACGGCTTCCAGGATGTCCTGGCGCAAACACACAAGCTGGCGCATGGCCGAGAAGGGTTTATAAGCCGAAGGGATGGCGTAAATTTTGCCGTCGATGGTGCCGCCGCCCTTGATATGCTCAATGGGCAGAACTTTCAGCATGTCCTGGCCATATTGGGCAATCAGATCATCGAGGGGTTGGCACTCCTGCCTGTTGTAAACCTGACTGATATTGCCGGTACCGTCCCAGTAAAGGTCAATTGCATCGCCGGCTTGCAGCTTGGCGGTTTTCATGTTCCAGTAGTCGCCCCAGGGAACGTAGATCATTTCGATCTGCATATCCAGGTCTTTCAAAAGAGCTGCTCCGAGTTCGCCGGCCAGCAATTCGGTCATACGGTCGGACTCTTCGCCGGGATACAGGATGGTGACCTTCTCCGTTGCGCTTGCAGATCCCGCCAGCATGCACAGCACAAGCAGCGTTGCCAATACCAAGGTTGCGATCCGTTTCATGAGCCTTCCTCCTCTGAGTTTTTTTATTTTGCAGCCCAATCCGGGCTTAGCAAACGTATGGGGATTTATTCCTTTACTGCACCGCTGGTGATACCATTGACGAAATACTTTTGGATAAACGGATATAATAAAATGATTGGGCCGATTGTGATGATGGTCAGAGCCATCTTTACAGTTTCGGCGGGGATTTTGACAGAGGCCGCTCCTGCGGGAATCATGCCACCTTGTATAGCCTTGACATTGCTGAGCACGTTGTATAATAGGTATTGGAGCGGAAAGAGCTCTTTGCGGTCGATAAACAACAGCGCATTCCACCAGTTGTTCCAATAGTTCAGTGCGTACATAAAGCCGATGGTCAACAAACCCGTTTTGCAAAGGGGCACAGCAATGCGCCAGAAGATGCCGAAGTACCCTGCGCCGTCCAGCGTTGCGGACTCGTACAGCGATGGTGGTATATCCGCAAAGAAGGTACGCAGCATAAACATATACCATACGCTGAACATGCTGGGCACTATCAGCCCCAACAGGGAATTATTGAATCCGTACACCTTGGTGCAAAGCATGTACCAAGGCACAAGCCCTGCGCTGAAAATAATGGTGAAATTGCACAGGAAAGCAATCACATTGCGGTAGCGCAATTGCTTAATGGACAGCGCGAAGGAAATCATGCCAGTCACCAGGAGCGAGCACAAAGTGCCTATCGCAGTGATCAGAATGGTAATGCCGTAGCTGTCGGTAATTCTGCTGCCGCTCTGCATAAAGATATAGCGGTATGTAGCAGTGGAAAAGCTTCGTGGCCACAAGGCGTAGCCATATTTCAAAACATCCGTCTCATCCGAAAAGGAAACACCCAGCACCAAGAGCAACGGGTATAAGCACAATGCCGCAAAGAGCAGCAAAAAAGCAATACATAGCGCCCTGAAAACACGATCACCCAATGAGTGATGAATGGAGCGGCGATTTGCGCGTATATCTAAACGCATCAAAACAATCCCTCCCCATCGTTTATTCGCTTGGCAACAGCGTTGGCGGTCGTCACTAAAATCAGACCCAGAACCGACTGCATGAGCCCTACCGCCGTGGTGTATGAAAAGCCCAGTGTACGCATACTGGTAAACACATACGTATCAATGACGTTGACCCATGGACCAACGACCGGGTTGTTGCCGATGATGCCCCACACCATGCCGAAATCACCGTAGAAAATGCGCCCGACGCTCAGCAGCGTCAGCACCACGGCGGCAGGTTTTAGCATAGGAAGCGTGAGGTGGACAATGCACTGCCACTTGCTTGCCCCGTCTACTTCAGCTGCCTGATATAGGTTTGGGTCAAAGTTTGCCATGGCAGCCATGTAAACAATACTGCTGTAACCGCTCCATTTCCACACATTAAAGGCGATCAAAAAGCCCTTCCAATACTCACCCCTTGCCAGCCACTTCACCGGCTTCCAGCCAAAGCTCTCGAAGAGCGAGTTGATAACGCCCGTATCTGAATTGAATAGCGCCCAAGAGATTGCGCCGACAACTACCCACGAAAGGAAGTACGGAAAGAACATAACGCCTTGGGTTAAACGCTTGAAAATTCCTTTTCGCATTTCATTGAGCGCGACAGCCAACGAAATTGGGAACACCAAACCGAGCACCAGTCCCCACGCGTTGATGATGAGGGTATTGGCCACTGTGCGCAATGCTTGTGAACTGATAAAAAACATTCGGAAGTTTGCAAGCCCTACAAACTCGCTGCCGAATATCCCATCAAGCACTTTATAGTTGGTAAAGGCCATCCATACGCCGCCGAATGGAATGTAACATAGGCCTACCAAGAGCAAAAGCGCAGGCACGCACATGAGATACAAGGTTTTATGCCGCCGCATTTCCCATAAAAACCCGTTGCGCTTGCCGCGAGTCACTTGCGCCTGTTTCACCAGCACACCCTCACCTCCTATCAAAATTACCCGACTACCGCAGTGAATTCAGTGAGACGCGTTCGCCGCCTGCAAGCCGGCTGCGTTCCGCTGCAAACGCCATCAGGTGACTCTCAATGGATTCATCCAGCGAGGAGCAACTATTTGTTTGCTCGCCGTTTAAAGTGCGCAGGAAGTCGTCAACCAACAGATGATCGCCGCCGCCGTGACCGCTGCCCGGCATGGCTGTATGGATTTCCTCCACGGTATAGGCATCTGCACTATTTGATGCAAAACGTGTGATTTTGATTAGGCGCTCCTCATCATTGCCGTAAATTTCGCCATCCTCGCAAAGAATGCGAATGGTGCGGCATACCCTGTTGGTAAACGCCGACATCCCAAATGTCACCGACATGCCATTCTCAAATTCCATGAGCGTAGCCTGGTCATCGCACACATCATTGCCACAGCGGTAGACACAGCGCCCATATGGTCCGTTTTTGAGGGCCGCACGCAACCCCTCTTGCGATTGGTCAGGTGAGACGACGACAGCAGGCCAATCGCCCGCAATAGGCAGGTAACACTTTTCGGCATCAAAACGGCAGGTTTCGCGCACGATGCAATCCGCGCAACGGGCGGCACTGCCATAAGGGGCGTTTGCGGTTGAAAAGTAATGAAGTGCGCCTATGGACGAGAGCGTTTCACACCGGCTACCCGTCAACCATACCAAAATATCCATGTCGTGGCAGGATTTTTGCAGTATAATCGGGCTGCTTTGTGTTTGATTAGCCCAGTTGCCGCGTACAAAGCTGTGAGCCATATGGAAATTGCCGATGTTTTCCTCATGCCGGATACAGATAGGCCGCCCCACAACACGCTCATCCAACAGATGCTTGAGCGTAATGAAAAAGGGGGTGTAGCGCAGCACGTGACACACCGTCACACGCCGTCCCAAGGCCCGCGCCCTAACGCGGAGCGCCACGCATTCCGATAAGACCGGAGAGATCGGCTTTTCCAACAGCAAGTCGTATCCGGCCTCCATGGCAGCCATAGCCTGTGCATAATGTTCCCGATCCATCGAGGCGATGATCACGCCATCGGCGATCTTCCCGAGCTTAAAGAGCGATTCGGCCGTCGCAAAGCACCGATCTTCGGGTATGCTCAAAGCATCCGCAGCGGCTCTGCGGCGCTGTTCATCCGGCTCCACGACCGCAACGATTTGCGCGCGGCCAGTCCCGTGCATGTAATCCGCATAAATCCTGCCACGCTGTCCTGCACCAACTAAAGCAATGCGCATAATGCCTCCATAGCAAAAATATCAACAGGAAATGCTTGCTGTTATACATCGTTTTCAACAGTATATCGGCCTTATGAATGCGCATCAATATGTTACGTGATTTTTTCGTTGACTTTTCGTCTTTTATCTGGAAATCCGTTGCGTTCTGTGTTACAGTGATGGGGGGAGATGATTACATGAGCACGATGAAGGACATCGCACGGCTGGCCAACGTGTCGGTAGCGACAGTATCCCGCGTTGTCAACAACGACAAGACCTATCGTATGCGCCAGGAGACACATGACCGCGTGTGGAAGGCCATTGCGCAAACCGGGTATCAGGTGCCGCATCCGCATGTGGAAACGGTTCGGGGTGAGATGCGCAAAAGCAGGCGCGTGGGCTGCGTGCTGAGCATTGTCACAGGCAAGTATCGCGACCCCTACTTCATGAGCATCCTGTCAGGCATTGAAGAGCGGCTGTCGCACCACGGTTATGTAATGGATTTTTTGCGCACACAGTTTGAACTTAAAACGCGCAGTGTGCTCAGTGACATACTGGAAAACCCTCCTGATGCGCTGGTTTTGATGGATACGCTTGCCCCGACATTATATCGTACCCTATGTGCCAAAATCCCTGTGTGCATTGGGGTGGATACGCAGCATGAGGACATCGACAACGTGTGCTACGACCAGTATTTAACCGGCAAGAGGGCTGTTGAAACCTTGATTGCGCATGGGCATCGGGATATCGCATTCATCGGCGGAAGCCCTGGTGATAGTCTGGAGGATAACGGGCGCTATCAGGGATATCTCCACGCCTTACTGGCCGCCAAACTGCCCGTTCGAAAGGAATGGGTGCACAATTGCAAATGGGACGAGCTAAAGTGCATGGCGCAGGTGCGCGAGATGATGGGGCGGCCGAATCCTCCAACGGCCTTGTTTGCGGCCAGTGATCTGATGGCCATTGCGGCATTGAGTACCCTGTATTCCATGAGCATCAGCGTTCCAAATCAAATGGCGGTCATTGGTATCACCAACATTGAGCTGTCCAAGTTTTCCAGTCCGCCGCTGACCACCTTTGAGATTCCGGCCAACGAGATAGGCCTGATGGTTGTAGATTTGATTCACCAAAGGTTTAATGAGGGTTTCCCTTTGCCGCGCCGTATCGTACTGCCCACCAGGCTGATCATGCGAGAGTCTATTTAAGGATTCGCGCTGGCGTATACTTGCGTATCCTCAATCGGTTGATTGTGGTCACCCTCGAGTGTGTAATGCAGGCTATGATCGCTATACAGGCTATCGAACGGAGCCATTTGGGTGTTCTCAGGCAATTGCCCGATGCCAATAACACCCAGCGGTGTCCGACCGCCTTTATAGTAGTTGGTATTGGCAAAGCGAAGTGACGGTAAGTTGCCGGATGGGTCAAGAACTGCCAGCGCAAGCGTATACGTTCCCGTTTGCAAGCCTTGCGGCAGTTCAAAGGTATCACAAACGGTGTAGGTTTGGCCAGGCAGCCATTTGCGAATATCCACGTGAACCACATTTCGCCACACGGGCTCACGTTCCGCGTTAAGCAGACTGACTTCCACCGGCCACATATAATAGAACGGTGCATTGCCGACGTTGGCAACATCAAATGTCAGCCAGAGAGCTTTGCCCGGCTGCAAAGATGCAGGGTATGTCGCTTGCCCAATCACATATCGGTAGCCAAGCGCTTTTTGCATCCGCGCTGCATTATAAGAAAGGGACGGGTCGCCTTGCGTGTAATTTGCGACCCAGCCTAAGTAGGATGTGTGGATTTGTTTAATCCAATCAATCACGTAATTGGTGCATTCGTCCTTGGCCAATGTTTCATTCGGATTCCAGCCAATCGGCCTCAAATCGCCCCAATCGTAAGCGATTTCTCCGCCCATCATCTGTGTGCGCCATGCATCCCGCTCTAATATCAATAAGCCGGATGTCCTGTCATCGCGCAGCGCAAAGGAATCCCAGTAAAAACCAACGTTATAGCCGCGGAACCGCTCGGCATTGCGCACCATGATTTGTTTATGCGTAAATGCTTTTGCAAAGGCATCACCCAGCACCTTTTGCATAACAGGCGGTATGATAGAACCCGTTCCTTTCAAACTGAGCGGATAGACATGATGCTCTCCCCACTTGCCCCAAATGCCCATTTCAATGGCCGCCACGCGCGGGTCGTTGTCCCATGCCTCGCCCAGTTTTAAGACAAACGCCGCCATGCGGGCTTGGAATGTTTCATTTATCCATCTGTCCTCAAAGTCGCTGTGGTCAAGCCCCTCCGCCCAATAGCCGTCATCTCCGCCATCGGGTCCATTGGGATAGACAATCACCACTCGGGGGATGACTTTGATGTTCTGTTTTTCAATGCCCGCCCACGCCTGGTTGCTCCAATCGATCATTTTTTGCGCAGTGTCCGTGGGCGCCATTTCCAAATCGGTATATTTGATGTAGTGCTTGCACACTGTCACATACTCGCCTTGGGGAAACTCCTGCGCCGCTATTGCCCGTGCGGGGCAGAACCCTTTCATTGGGTTGGCAAAAGCCTCCGGACTTTCGGTATACGTCGAAGTAACCATATCATCCGCTTGTGCCGCGGAAACAAGACACACCGCCATCAGCATACACAGCAACATGCGTTTAAACACGAAACCCCCTCCTTACTTTTCCATCGTGTAGCATAAACTCCTGTCATGATATAAGCTGTCAAAAGGTGCGATATCCAGGGCTAATGGCAATTGCCCAATACCTACCACACCCAGCGGTGTAAAACCGCCGTTATAGTAGTTGATATTTGCAAAGCGCAAAGCAGGATGATTGCCCGCAGGATCAAGCACTGTTAATGCAAGAATATATTGTCCGTTCATAAGATCATTAGGCAGTGTGAAAGTACCGCTCACGGTGTAGACGCAGCCAGGATACCATTTTCGGATGTCCTCCTGCATCGAAGCGCTCCAAACAGGCTTGTGCTCCATATCAAGCAGGTTCACTTCCACCTGCCAAGGGTAGTAGAAGGGTGCGGCGCCAACATTCTCCACCTCAAAGGATAAGGCAAGCATCCCGCCCGATTCCACAGTATCCGAATAGGCAGCCTTGCGAATGACGAACCGATAGCCCATGGCTTTTTGCATACGTGCCGCGTTGGCGGCCACATCAGAGCCTTCCTGGTACTGCGCGATCCAGCCAAGGCTGGAGGCGTGGGTTCGCCGGATCCAGTCTATTACAAAATCCGTGTGGGAGTCGCTTACCAAGGTGCCATTGGGTGTGCCCCCCAGATTGCTTTGGTCGCCCCAATCGTAAGCAACCTCGCCTGAAATCATCTCAGTGTGCCAGTTTCGCCGCTTTATAATCGCCTGTCCAAAGTGGTTTTCTTCAGGCAGAGCAAAGGAATCCCAGTAATAGCCGAAGGAACAATCCAAAAAGGTTTCAGGATAGCGAATCATCACTTTTTTGTTGTGGAATGCCTTTGTAAAGGCAGCTCCCATCCGCTTTTGAGCCTCAGGTGGAATGTGCTGCGTGCCATCGGGCAGCTTCATGGGCCATATGTGGTGCTCGCCCCATCTGCCCCATAGCCCCATTTCCACCGCCGACACACGTGTATCATTGTCCCATGCTTCGCCCAACTTGGCAATGAATGCAACTATCCTGTCCATAAAAGCATCTGTCAGCCATTTCCCGACCGGGTCACTTGTATCAAGCCCTGACGGCCAAAATAGCTCATCAGGGCTATCCCTGTTAATGGGATATGCGAGCACCACACGCGGGATGACCTTTAAATTGTTTTTTTCGATTCCCGCCCAGGCAGCGTTGCTCCAGTCGATGATCTTTTGGGCAGAGTCCTGCGCATGAACTTCCAAATCGGTATACCGAATGTAGTGCTTGAAGATGGTTACATACTCCCCTTGCGAAAATCCCTTCTCCCGCATATAACGGGAGGGGCGAAAACCCTTCATTGGATTGGGAAAAGCCTCCGGGGTTTCTAACAAAGCAACCGTAACCTGATTGGGTATATCGTTATTCTTCATCGGCAAATAACACCTGGCGCATGGTGTCCTCCTTGGTCATATTTCGAACGGAGCAGAGCGTGTTGAGTGTCAGTTCCGTGCCCACCACCGAAAATGCGTCATTTGCGGTGCGCTCAATGCATGCATTATGCGGTAAAACAACCACATTTGCCGCCTTGAAGCGGCTTTCCGCATAGTTCTCAAAGCGGTTGCCTTCCAAAGAATTGTCGGCTACCTTGACGGGAAGCCCCAGCAGCATGGGGCCATAGGCAAACTTGTGATACCCGCGCACGCTGTTTGTGTTGGCTGCATCCTCTGTCCGCACGGACATGGGCATGGTAAGGGTAATCACATCCCCCGCGTGCAGTATCCCGGAAACTTTCGCAAAGCCGCCTTCCGTTTGAACGGGCAGATCTTTACCATTAAGCGTCAGGTTCACATCATGCGTCCAGTGGGGCACAAAGAGCTTGAGGGTAACAGGAGCCGTAAGCGCGGCAGCCGTTACGGTCATCCGCGTCGTCTCTTGATAAGGATACCCGGTCTCCACGATGAGGGACAAACTTCCTGCGTCTACGGTCACATTTGCCTCACATGAATTGTACTGCGGCACGTAAATGGTATTTCCGTCCATGAAAAAACTGTACGCGATGGCGCGGGAGAAGCCCTCGCCGCCTCGCATGGTGCAGCACCAGTAGGTTTCATAATTGATAGGCGATAGGAAAAGGGTTTCCTCGGCATCGCGTGCGCCGCAGCAGCGGTCACTGCCAAAAGAACCGTTGATGCGGTTGCTGTGGGACAGCGCATTGTAATAAATCAAATGCGCATCATGCAGGTATTCTTCATCCTTTAAGTGCTTCCACAGCATCGTCGCAACGATGAGCGAATCCACTATCGCACAAGGCTCCGTCCAGCGCGGCGCGCCAAACCAATTGTAGTTACCGTAGCCTTCCGTCCATGCGGCTTTACGGTATAGGGCATATCGTGCTGCCGCCATGTCGAGATATTTCTGTTCGCCTGTCAGTTCGTACATCCGAAGGATGCCGCGTGCCGCGCTTAATGTGGCGTGGGTCTGAATGTGCAGCGCTTCCAAATCCATCTCCATAAAGCGGGTAATCATTTCATCAATCAGTTCGCGCAACTGCGGCTTCGGGTCAATCTCATACACTGCGCTGGCGCCATCAATCATAATGAACACACAACCCGCGTCCGATGTCTCGGCATGGTGGCGCGTCTTGGTTTGCAGTTTGGAAAGAATCCACACGCCCTGTTTTTCAAAGCGAACGACAGGCTCAATGGGATACTGCGCGAATGCGCCCTTTGCGGGCATTAAAAAGCCATCCACCATGCGGCGCAAGGCAGCCAGCGTTTCAGGCTTGCGCTTGTAGATGTAGTACTCTGACAAACCGCGCAGCATCCAGCTATGCCCGCCGAAGTGCTGCTCGTCAAAAGTATTGGGCGGCAGTATCTGCCCGAAATAGCCGCGCTCGTTGATGTGCGAAGGAATGAGGCGGAGAATTTCTTCCAGATACGCGCTGGGGCGATGTGTGCTTTGCTCAAGCAGCGTCAATGCCAATACCACGCGCCCTTCCCAATCGCCCGGCCAGCCGTGGGAGTCCGCCTTGAACACCTCGTCAGGGCGATACCAGTCCCCTTCCAGGCGAGCATAATTTAAACCCGATCGGACGGCCAGGTCACCCCGCATCCGAATATCCGAAAAAGCAATGTTCCTCATGATCATTCCCCTTTCTGAATAGGTTCTGCAGTCATCCCTTCACTGCACCTGCGACTACGCCTTCAATAATGTATTTCTGTAACAGGAGATATACAATGACCATTGGAAGCACAGAGAGAACCATCATGGGGAAAAAGGCGGTCCAGTTGATGGAAAAGGGTCCGACATTCTTATGAACTTCCTGCAATAGCACACCTTTTTCCGGCGATTGCAAAAAGAGCAATGGTGTCATAAAATCATTCCAAACCGCCAATGCATCCAGAATGCCTACGGTCGCAATAATGGGACGCAACAAGGGCATAATAATCACCCTGTATGTTTTGAACACGCCGCAACCGTCGATGGCCGCAGCTTCTTCCATTTCAACCGGGATGGTATGGATAAAGCCCTTGAACAAAAAAATGGAGAGGGACAGATTGATACAAAAAACGTCAATGACGACTACGCCGGGCAGCGTATTCATCAGCCCCATCCCAATCACAATCTTGTACAGCGGAATAATCGTGATTTGAAATGGAATGATGAGCCCCACCATGAATATCGGAAACAGCATCTTGGTGTATCTACTTTTCCCTTTGACAATTGCGTAGGCCGCCATGGACGAAAAGAGAACCAGAAACAATACCGCAAAGAACAAAATGAACAGGTTATTTTTCAGCGCGCGCGCAAAATTCATAGCCGCCAGCGCACTTATATAGTTATCAAGTGTAAAATGGGCGGGAAGCCCAAGCGGGCTTAGGGTGGCTTCCTCCGGGGTTTTGAAGGTGGTTACGAGCAGATAATAGATGGGCACCAGCATGCAAGCGCCAATCACTGTAAAAAGAATGTTCAGAGCACCGTTTTTCACTTTTCTGATCACGTAATCGCCGCCTCCCATTTGTTAAGAACAAAGGTGACAGCTCTGCTCATCACAAATACCAGCACAAAGAAAACCATGGCAAAGGCACATGCGTACGCATTACGACCTACATTAAAGCCCGTACTGATCATGGTGGTCATGATGGTTTCGCTGGCATACCCGGGGCCACCCTTGGTCATGGCAAAAACTGCATCAAACATTTTAAGACCGCCTATAAGGCTCATCAGTACATTGAAAGATGTGGCAGGATACAACAGCGGTAATGTAACCCGCCAAAATATCTGTGTTCGGCTTGCACCATCAATAATTGCGGCTTCAAAGAGACTGGCATCAATGCTCTTTATGTTCGCTGTGTAAATGACCATCGCCCAGCCTGTCCACTGCCACACCTGGCAGAACAGGACCGAATAGAGTGCGAGGGTAGGGTCGCCAATCCAGTTGACCGATGAACCCCCAAAGAGACGTATGATATTATTAAGCAGGCCCGAGGGAGCGGAGGTCATGATATACTTGAATAAATGTCCGACAATTAGTATGCTGAATACCGCCGGCAAAAAGAAGACAGACTTAAGCACTTTCGCCATAGCGCTTTTTTTGTTGAGCCATACGGCAAAAAGAATAGCCAATGCGTTTTGTATTATAGTAATGAGAAGTGCGTAGCGAATCGAATGCTCAATGGCCGCCATGATTTTTTTGTCCGAAAAAAGCGTTACGAAATTTTTGAAACCCACAAAGCTGATATCGGGTTTGTATACCGACCAATTGGTGAGGCTGTATCCAAAGCTCATTACCGCCGGAACGATAAAAAAGGTCATAAAGCCGATGAATGCGGGGAGTGCCATCAATATCAGCGTTCGCTCTTTCTGTTTGGTATGCATGCCGTCACTTCCCCTTATTGCGTTTGTTACTGAAAAGAAGGGCCGCCGCAAAATTTCGTGGTTTGCTGCGGCCCTTCCTATGCCTTAAACAATAACTCTGGCTAAAGCTTATTTCTTGACTTCTGCGCGCATTGTATCGTTGATAGCATCAGCATCAGCCAAAGCTTCCGCGACTGTCTTGGTGCCGGAGAGCACTTCCTGCAATGCCTTGCCGTAGCCCTCCACGATGGGGTTGCCGAAATCCCATACGGCGACCCAAGGGGCGTACACATTGCCTGCTGCGAATGCATCTGCGCAATCCGCGTAGATGGGTCCCAAATCAACTTTTGTGCCAATCAAGTAGGAGCTGCCGGGATTGTCCTTTACAAGTGCGGCTTGTGCTTCCGGCGTAGCGGTGAGTTCAAGCACCTTTAACGCTTCCGCGATGTGCTCGGACTTCGCATTTATTGCCAGAGCAGAACCGGGGCCGCCAACCAACCAGCCGTCGCCTTCGGTTGGACCAGGAATCGGGAACATGCCAAAATCCAAATCAGGATTGGCTTGAAGCAATGCACTTTGCGCCCACGGACCGCTCTCCCACATGGCAGCAGCACCGGAGGCGAATTCTGCCAGTGCCTGGTCATAGCTCATGCCGAGCATATCGGGGGTCAGGCAACCTTCAGTGATGACCTTGGACCACTCGGTCACTGCCGGAAGCCAAGCTTCGGCCAAGGATGCTTCGCCCGCATTGAACTTCGCATCGAAGCCCTTATTGGCGGGGTCAGAATTGAACATATTGTTGACAACGCCGATGCTTTGTTTCATCATCGGTTCCCAGGAAGAAGCGCCCATGGTCTGGGGTTTGATACCCTTGGCGGCCAAATCCTTGTGCACTTGGATAAACGCATCCAGCGTCTTGGGAATGCTGATACCATTGTCGCTGAAAATCTTCTTGTTGTAGAAGATACCCTCATACCAAGATTGCAGGGGCGTACCGTATACTTTGCCTTCCCATGTGTACGTGTTCAAGCCGGCTTGGGCATACTTGGCAACAAAAGCTTCGTTGCTCAAATCGAGCAGTCTGCCCGCGCTTGCCATAAGCTTGGTCTCGCCGCCAAGTTCCATGATGTCGGGACCGTTCCCGGCTTCCAACTGGTTGTTCAGGATGCTATTGAAGCTATCCAGCGATACAAACTCGAAGGAAATTTCGATGCCGGGCAGGTTGTCGGCCAGGTACTTTAGATACGTAGCGCGACTGGATTCCGCATTGTAACCCATGAAGCGCAGCTTGACGACATTGCTTCCCTCGGCGACGGCGATGTTAGCGATGCCAAACAGCATCGTCATGCACAGCACAACCGCAAGCATGGACAAAAGCGACTTCCTATTCATTTCACATTCCCTCCTATAGTTTTGAGCTTTATAAACATTTTAAGAAAAAGAATGCTTGTTGAAAAGCAACAAGCATACGCAAACCTATCACTTTATTACTGTCTTTTACCGCCAGGCTACGGCTTGTGCGTGTGCAACGCATTGCCAAGTTGAATCCGCCGCGAAAACGTGATATGATGCTGACAGAAAATAATGGAATATATGAGGCTGATAAAAGCAATGAAGCGCAAGGCGTCTCTTCGCCGTCAGATGATTTACTATTTTTCTGTCGCGTTTTCATTGCTGTTTGTCGCCTTCGGCAGCATCATCCTGCATTACAACATCGAAAGCTTCCGTGAGCAGAGCTATGACTACTGCCTGCAGATCGTGAAGTCCCATATTCTGCTGACGGACCACTACTTCGCCCAGCTCAAGGATATCTCCCGCATCATCGCCAATGACGCCGACATCCTGGAGGCGGTAGCCGCCCAGTCGGAGGGCCAGGCGCCGGATTACGGGGCGGAGCTTACGCGTCAGCGCAATGTGCTGGACAAGATCAAACAGGTGAGCGTGCTGGGCAATATCGATACCGCCATGATCATCGGCAATAGCGGCGTGTGTCTGTACGCTTATGGTGGTTCCCCTAAGAAAGATTATGATTTCAACCGGGCCGGTTGGTTTGCCCACGCTCTTGAGGAAAACGGCTATACTTCCCATTTCACAGGGCTGCACGGCACGCCTTACCTGATCAGCGGCAAGGGGGAGCAGACGGTTTCCATCATTACCCCCATCATCAACACTGCCCAGTACGGAATGGAGCGGATGGCCTGCCTGGTGTTGGACATCCGCCTTGCACCCATCCTAACAGGAGAAACCGGGGCAAAGGGCGTGCAGTTCGCCATCTATCAGGGTGCAGAGGCCGTCTATTTTCCGCAGGAGCTGCTTTCCGCAGGGCAACGGGAGGTTTTCGATTCGCAGCTTTCTGCCGGCGCGTCAAGCTTTACCCTGCCGCGTATGGAGTATGCCGGGGATTCCTTCCTGGTGGTAAAGGAGCAGTCGGCGGTGTCTGGATGGATGATCCTTGGTCTCCTGCCCATAACGGAAATCGAAACGCTTCGGGGCGCCAACACGCTGTTTGTAGCGCTTTTGATCACGCTATCCATCGCCCTGGTCGCCGGCCTGTCCCTGCTGATCTCCAGATCCCTGATGGGGCCCATGAATCAGCTGGTAGGCAGCTTCAATGAAATCGCTGCGGGAAAGACCGATGTGGCCTTTGCCCCTACAAAGAGCAAGGAGATCGGCATGCTGGCGGACACGGCGCAGAATATGCTGTCCAGCATCCGGACCCTGAGCCGCGAGGCCATGGAAAACCAGGCGCTCCTGTCCCGGGAGCAGTTCAAGGTGCTCCAACATCAAATCAACCCCCATTTCTTAAACAATACCCTCCAGGCCATCAAGGCCCTGGCCTTAACCGGAGATTCCGCCGCCATCTCCCGGGTGACCACGCTGCTGGGAAAGATCCTAACCTACAGCGTGTACAATCCCCTGGACACAGTCACCCTTGCACAGGAGCTGGATTATATCGAAAACTACATCCTGCTGCAGAAGATCCGTTATCCGCAGATCTCCTATGCCATCGACTGCCCGCCGGAGCTTCATACTGTCCAGGTACCCAAGCTGATCATCCAGCCCCTGGTGGAAAACGCCATTGAGCACGGCTTCTCAGGCATCAAGTCCGGCCACATCCACCTGTGTGCGGAGGAGGAAGGCCATCTTGTGCATATCATTATCGTGGACAGCGGCGTCGGCTTTGACGGGGAAAAGCTGGAACAGATCCGACAGATGCTTCAGGCCGGCGCTACGGATGCGGATGGTACGCACATCGGCATCATGAACGTGCACCGGCGCCTTATCAGCATTTATGGCCCGGGCTGCGGTGTGTCCATCCTCTCCAGGCCGGGGATGCAAACCAGCGTCGTGATAACCATCAAGCACTAAAAGGAGCGGATCGTGCATGCTCAAGGCATTGCTGGTGGACGATGAAAGGCTGTCCCTGCAAATGATGCTGGGGATCATCGACTGGAGCCGCTCCGGCGTTCAGATCGCTGCAACGGCCGCGGATGGGGCGGAGGCGCTGGAAAAATTCCGGGAGCTCTCACCCGGGCTGATCATTACGGATATCAGAATGCCCAGGCTCAGCGGTCTGGAGTTCATCAAAAAGGTGCGGCAAATCGACGAGCGGGCGGAGATCCTGCTCATCAGCGCGTACGCGGATTTCAGCTATGTCAAGGAAGCCCTTGACCTGGGCTGCGCAAATTACCTGCTCAAGCCCATTGACGAGACGGAGTTGGAGAAGGCGCTGGAGGCTATTGTCAGCCGGGTCACCAGCCGGGACATCTCCCAGCGGCTGGTGGACAAAAGCCACATCCTCAAAAGGAACCAGATGCTGAAGGATTGCATGAGGTCCGGCGTGCACCTGAGCCAGGCCAAGGCGATCCTTGCCCAAATGGGCATTCCGCCAAGCTCGTTATCCCTGATGGATGTGAAGCTTAAGTACGATACTATCAACGAATACTCGGGGATCAAAAGCGTTGCTGAGGACCAGATGGGGTACATCCGGGAAGCCATCGAGGAGATCGCGGGCCGGTATTGCCGGTGCTTGGCCTTTGACCTGGAGGACTATTCCTGGGTGCTGCTGCTGGCCACGGGGGATGTGAAGCTCCTCAAGGACGCTGCTGAAGCGGTTGTGCGGCATCTTAAGGAGGAGCCGGGGCTCCGTGCCACCGCCTGCTTCAGCGGGAGCGCCATGCGTGGGGAAGAACTCCCCGCGCTGCATGCCCAATTGCTCAAGCTTGTCAGGTACAGCCGGTTCCTGGGCCGCGATGAGGTGCTGGGATATGGGCTCAACTGCTCCCAGGAGGAAATCGAAAGGGCCAGTCTGGCGCAATGGATGGACGACCTGACGCTTTCGCTAACAAAGCACAACGAGGGAGAGGCCACACGGATCCTAAGGGAGGCGCTGGACGAGGGCGTGCGTCTGGGCCCCCTGGAATTGAGCAGGGTGTACGATTTTTGCTTTGGCGCAGTGTTGAAGTGCGCAAGCCTTTTAAGCGAGCGGGAAGGAAATCAGGAAACCGCCTGGATTGCAGACATCACCTATGCACAGGTAGCGGAGAATGCCTCCATGGACGACCTGTACACCTTTATGACGGAGATATTTCAGGCCGTATGCAGGCCTGCAAATCATGAGGAGAAGGGACGCTATAGCCGTCTGGTGGAGGACGGGATCGTTTTTTTGAACCGCCAGTATGCCCAAAATATTTCCCTGGAGGAGATTTGCTGCGCGCTGGCGGTGAGCAAGAACTATTTTTCCACCCTGTTCAAGCGGGATACTGGCATCAGCCTGTGGGCTTACCTAACCAACATCCGCATGGCCAAGGCCCGGGAGCTTTTGCAGTATACGAACCAGCGCAGCCACGAGATCGCCTATTCCGTGGGTTATGACAACCCCAGTTATTTTTCCAAGCTTTTCAAAAAAATCAACAACCAGACGCCCAACGAATTTCGGGCAGCCTGCCGCCAGAGGAGGGGAAACGAGTGAAGCGTTATGGAAGAAGGATCGCGCCGCTGCTGGCGGCGGCGCTGCTGCTGGCCGGCTGCTCCGCGGGGATGAAGGAGGCGTCCCTCTCTCCCGCCGGGACGCCTGCCGGCACAGCCATACCCCTGCGGTTGATGGCCTATAACGGCATAAGCGCCCGCTTTACGTACCTGGCCTTCCTTTCCGGGAAGCTTCCCGGCATTCGGGTGGAATATGACGCAGTTCCGCTGGATTATTACAGCAGCACCTTAAGCGGGCAGCTTTTGTCCGGCAGCGGCCCGGACATCATTGAGTTGGGCGGGGAAACGCGGCTGCTGGCCGGCGCCGGTCGCCTGATGGACCTGACGGGTCAGCCATTCATTCAAAAATATACACAGGAGGGCCTGCTTCCCTATTCCGTGGCCGGAAGAGTGTATGCGGTGCCGTTGCAGTCCTGGTTCGAAGGCATGTACTACAACAAGGATATCTTTGAAAAATACGGTTTGAACCCGCCCCGGAACTTTGAGGAATTTATAAGCCTTCATAAAACACTGAAATCTTTGGGCATCAAGGCTCAAATCATGGGCGCCCAATCCTGGGAACCGCTGATGAAGCAGAGCATCGCCCTGGTGAACAGCGAATTTTATGCCAATCCCAAAAACGACGGCTTTGACGCGGCCTTCGACAAGGGGGAGGCAACGCTGGAAGGCAGCTGGCTTCCGGCCGTAACCCTCTGGTCCCAGATGATCAGCGAAGGCTGCCTGACCCCGGACATGCTCAGCTACAGCTACGAACAGGCCATGGAAGAGTTCGCGCTGGGCAAGGCGGCCATGTGGCAAAGCGGACCCTGGTCATTGAATGAGATCCTGCGCATCAATCCAAATATCCGCCTTGGCATGTTTCCCATACCCGGTACAAAGGAGGATGAGGGATGGCTGGTAGGTGGGCCCGGGTCCGCCCTGGCAATCAGCGCCAATTCCAAAAACAAGCAGGCAGCGATAGATGTGCTTGCGGCCACCGCCACCATCGATGCCCAAAAGGCGCTTATCACGGACAGCAAGGGCCTGTCCTATGTAAGCAGTGTCGAAACCGACCTGGGGCCGGTATTCGACGGCTGCGTCAATGCCATCGAAAAAGGACATGTATACGCGCCGTGGACCACCGCCTGGTCGTACGGGAATCCGGTGGTGGAAGCTTACGGCAAGGCGCTGCAGGAAGTGCTGGCCGGCACGAAAACCATCGCCCAGGCCCTTCATGATGCCAATGAAGTCAACAGCAAGCTCCGCTCCGCCATCGGCGGGCCGTAAGGGGCGATGTATAACCTTACATTTATTGGATTGTTACAATTCCCCCCTATTTCTTGTCTTCTGCAGTTGACAGCCCACCAGCCCCGCAGCCGTCCTCCTGATCAAACGGAATGGTCCCGGCCTCCCGCGCAGGCCAGGCTCCTTCGCCGATGGCTGTTGCGGGTTTGTTTTTTATTTTTGCGCAAGACATCTTGACATTCTCGTCCGATTTTTGTTGTATATAATAAAGCATTTATTTGATCACGAAAGGCAGTTAAAAGGAAAATGGAAAAAATGGCGTTTGCATTTGCATTGGATGGCCGGCCCGTTTCATGCAGCCGTTTCGGCAGCGGGCATATCAACACCACGTATTCCCTGGAAACCGACAGGGGCGTCCGATACACATTGCAGAAGGTCAACCGGCAGGTGTTCCGCGATGTTCCCGCGCTGATGAGCAATATCCAGGCTGTGACGGACCACCTTTGGAACAAGAACCCCGATCCAAGGCGCGTGCTGCGCCTGGTGCCTGCCCTTAATGGCGCGTCCTATGCGGTGGATGAACAGGGGGAGTTCTGGCGGGTGTTTGTGTTCATCAGGGATAGCATTTGCCTGGACAAAGCGGAGACGGCGGAGGAGTTTTACGAAAGCGGGGTCGCCTTCGGCCAGTTTCAAAGCCTGCTTTCCGATTTTCCCGCACAAAAACTTGTAGAAACCATTCCCGGCTTTCACGATACCGTCGCCCGCTACAGAAAATTTCATGAGGTGCTAAACGCCGACCCAGTCCACAGAGCCGGGGAAGTGAAGGCGGAAATTGACTTTTACCTTGCGCGTGAGGAGGAAGCCGGCCAAATGGTCGGGATGCTTTCAAGAGGCGAGCTGCCCCTTCGGGTCACCCACAACGATACAAAGCTCAACAATGTGCTCCTGGACGAAATAGCCCATAAACCTCTTTGCGTCATCGACCTGGACACAGTCATGCCCGGGCTGTGCGGCAACGACTTTGGCGATTCCATTCGTTTCGGCGCATCCACCGCCCTGGAAGACGAGAGGGATTTAAGCCGCGTCAGCCTATCGCTTCCGATGTTCGAGGCTTATGCCAAAGGGTTCTTAAGTGCCTGCGGCAAAGGCCTCACGCCCCTGGAGCTTGAAACATTGCCCCTTGCTGCCAAGCTGATTACGCTGGAATGCGGCCTGCGGTTTCTTACCGACCACCTGGATGGGGATGCTTATTTCCGCATTCACCGCCCCGGGCACAACCTGGACCGCAGCCGCACGCAGATGCAATTGGTTCTGGATATGGAGCGCAAGTTTGGTGAAATGCAAAGGATCATGAATCTGTGAAGGAAGGCTGCTTTTATGTTGAAGCTTGCAATCATAGGCGCCGGGCAGCGGGGCATGGTCTACGGGGAAGCCGCGCAAGAAAGCGGGCTTGCTGAAATTTCGGCAGTGGCGGAACCGAACGCATCAAGGCGCCAGGCGGCCGCCCGGGCGTTTACCATTCCCCCGGAGCATGTGTTTGACAGCACGGAAGATTTCTTTAGCGCCGGCAAGCTGGCGGACGGCGTCATCATCGCCTCCATGGACAGAGACCATTACCGCCAGGCCATGGCCGCCATGGACCTTCGTTACCACCTTCTGCTTGAAAAGCCGATATCCCCCGATCCCATGGAATGCCTGCGCATCGCGGATAAGGCCGGGGAAGCGGGCTGTACGGTCACGGTATGCCACGTTTTAAGGTATTCGCCGTTTTACAGGGCATTAAAAGCCATCATCGACAGCGGGGAGCTCGGCCGGATCGAATCCATCGTGCACAATGAAAACGTGGGCAACTTCCACATGGCCCACTCCTTTGTGCGGGGCAACTGGCGAAATGCAGGCGAAAGCAGCCCCATCATCATGCAAAAATCCTGCCACGATATGGACTTGCTGGTGTGGCTCACCGGCAGCGAGGCGGAATATGTATCCTCTTTCGGGCAGCTTACTTATTTCAAGGAAGAGAACGCTCCCAAGGGCAGCACGTTAAGGTGTCTTGACTGCCCTGCGGCGGAAGGCTGCCGCTTTGACGCCCGCAAGTGTTATCTGCCCATTGCCGGCAGCTGGCCGGCGTCGGTGTTGACCCTTGACCAGACGGAGGAAGGGCTGCTCTCTGCCATCGCGGAGGGACCCTACGGCCAGTGCGTATACCGCTGCGATAATGATGTGTGCGACCATCAAATTGTGAACATAAAATTCAAAAACGGCGTCACCGCAGCCTTCAGCCTGAGCGCCTTCACAAGCCGCATCTCCCGCACCATCAAGGTCATGTGCGAGCATGGGGAGATAAGGGGCTCGGATTATGACAACCGCATTGAAATCATACCCTTTGTGTCTACGGGCATAAGCGGGATAAACGCCCGCACAGTCATTCCGGATCAGGTGCCGGGCGGCCATAATGGCGGCGATGAAGGGCTGATGCGTGATTTTCTGGCATTATTGCAGTCAAAAAGCGGCGACGCAGCCACCTCTGTCAAACGGTCGGTGGAAAGCCACCTTATCGCCTGCGCGGCGGAAGCATCGCGGCTTACCCATGCGACGGTGGATATGGAAGACTACCGCAGGAAGCTGAATGCTTTGCCCTAAGCTTAGTGTTCTTCTCTTAATATGCAAAACGGATGCCCTTCCGGGTCCAGCATGGTAACGCATCCGTCGCCGTAGAATTGCTCCGGCGTCTTCCTGGCGCCCAGGCGCAGCGCGTGCTGGACAGCCGCTTCATGCTCTTTGGCCTGAAAGTCCAGGTGCATCATCTGTCCCGGCTTCCCCGCATCCCATGGCCACACAGGGGGAGCGTACTCCTCGGTCTTTTGAAAGGCAATTCTGAACCCAGCGGGCGAGAGAATGGAACTCCAATTCTCATCTTCGTATACAACATCCCAGCCCAGCAGGTTACTGTAGAATGCGCTGAGCTTCTTTTGATCCTTGCAGTCGATGATCAATGCATAAATGCCTATTTTGACTGGCATATCTCTCATCTTTTTGGCCTCCTTCGAACGTCACTTCTACAAAAAATTATACCATCATTGGCGCATGAAATATATGGTATAATGATCAAAAAATGATTGCACGGAGCGGATCATGAAGCGGATTTTCAGTGCTTATAGGGAACTGCTCAGTATCATATACCAGGAAAGCCCGTTCGTTGTCCTGTCGGCCATTATCGCCGCGATAATCATGGGCGCCGCCGCACCTGTTTCCATTTGGGTGAACAGTCAAATTTTCAATCTTGGGCTTTTGGTTGCAGGCGGTACGATGCAATTTGCATCCTATATCCCATATCTTGTTTTGTTCGTGATTTTGATGCTTCTGCCCGTAGTGGTGGGAGATTTGTTTATATACGGCTATGTCGAGCCGCGCAGCCAGCTCATACTGCGAACGGCGTATAAAGGGAAAATGCTTCAAAAGCTCAAGAAGATGCGGTATGAGCATTTGGAGAGCGCCGAATCGATGGAGATCATTGACAAAGCCTATAACCGCACGGAAAATTCCGCGCGGCATATGTTTCCGATGTATGTAAAGGTAACGGTCACATCGCTTATCGCGACCATAGGAACATTGTCCATCATTGCGTCGGTGCGCTGGTGGCTGCTGCTGACGGTATTGCTCCCTTTTGCACTGGAGGCTTGGTTTAGGGCAAAGAACAATTACAACATTTACGACGAACTGGAATCCTACTGGCAAAAGGAAAGGGAGTACTCCATCCTGGGCAGCATGCTTCAATCAAGGGAATATGTCAAAGAAAACCATCTCTTTCAGTCATCTGATTTTCTGATCGATACCTATCGCAAGAGGCTCAACCAACGCAATCGGATATATGAGAGGTTTTACTTCAAGCACCTTCGCCGCAATTTCACCGGTTACAATGTGATAAGGGCCGCGCAGATAGGAAACGCCTTGCTCCTTCTTTACCTGTATACCATCGGAGACATCAGTATAGGTTTGCTGATTTCGCTTACGCTGACGATATTTACAAGCCTGTATTCCTGGGATGGCCTGGGCGGATGTGCCACACTTTTTTTGGCCAGCGGATATCACATCAAGTTCTTCGAATACTATGACAAATATTTCGCGCTGTCCGAGGATGAATACGGAGAGGATAACGAGCTCCCGAAAGATTTCACCATCGAATTTGATAATGTGTATTTCACCTACCCCGGAACCGAAAAGCAGATCTTAAAGGGCCTGAACCTTACCATCAAGCATGGCGAAAAGGTATCCATTGTCGGTGAGAACGGCGAGGGAAAGACGACGATGATCAAACTGCTGCTGGGCCTGTTTACGCCCGACAGCGGGACGATCCGCATCGGGGGAAAAAAGCTATCCGATTATACCCCGGAAATTCGTCAAAAGCTGTTTGGCCCGGTATTTCAGGATTTCGTGAAATACAGCATCCCCCTCAGTGAAAATATAGGCGTAGGCGATGCCAGGCACGTGGACGACGAAAAGGCCATATTGGAAGCCATGAAAAAAGCGCAGGTGGACAGCTTTTTAGGCGATCTTCCAAACGGAGCGCAAACTTTGCTGGGAAGGGATTTTGACGACGGGGTGGACCTGTCTGGCGGCCAATGGCAGAGGATCGCCATCGCCAGGGCGTTCATGGGCGATAAGCCCATCCTCATTCTCGATGAACCAACCAGCCAGCTTGACCCTATGGCCGAAAGCCGTATCTATTCGGAATTCAGGCAAATGTCCGAAGGCAAAACGGCGATATTCATCACGCACCGGCTGGGCTCCACCATGATCACCGACCGGATCCTTGTCCTGTCCGACGGGCAAGTCATTAAAAGCGGTTCCCATGACGAGCTGATGGCGCAGGGCGGGCTGTACGCCGATATGTTCCATTCGCAGAAGCAATGGTATATAAAGAGTGCGGAGGGGGCGGCGTCAAATGCTATCTGACCGGACAAGCAGGATCGAGCAGGAGGTCAAAAAGGAGCGGAAGCCGGGATTCCGCTATTTGCTGCGCCTCTTTGCGTATGCATTTTCCTCCGCCAAGCTGATCAGCTGCATATATCTTGGCGTATTCATTCTGTTGTCGCTTTTGCGGCCGCTGCTGGCGTTTATATGGGGCGACTACATCAAAACAGCGGGAGCGTATACCTTTCAAGGCCAGATCATCCCCGCAATCCTGCTCCTATTGGGGTACTTTGTCATCAACTTCTTTGCCGACATGATCAACCGGTATGTGATGCCCCGCGAGGAGATTGAACGCCTTGACGTGGTGCAGGCGAACCATCAGCAGGAACTGCTTCATTCGAAGATGTTTAAAAAGCTGTCGTCACTATCGCCGGAACATATGGAGATACCAAAGATAAACGATACGATCGCGCAGGTCTTTTCCTTTGTCGGAAAGCGGTGGGAAGGCATGAACCAGCAGGTCATGATGCAAAGTTATATCGTGATCGCAAGGACAATTTCGGTACTTTCCATCGCGGCCTCCCTGTATATTTTCAATCCTTGGCTGTGCTTTATCGTGCTTGCGGCGCCGCTGCCAACCATATGGTCGCTGACCATGGGGCAAAAGCTGCGCTTCAAGTTTATCAAGGACAATACAAAGCTCACCCGAAAGGCGGAGTATTTTCAAAAGCTGATGCTGTCGTCCGCGGGGAAAGAAATAAAGGCGCTTGGCCTTCACGATTTCATCTATCAGAAATGGAAAGACATCGCCGATGAGTATACGCGCAAAGAGCGCAAGCTGATCAGGACGCAGACTTTGCTTCAGATCACAAATTACTTTCTGCTGAGCCTTGCCAATGTGGGCGGGAATGTGTTTGCCATCGTTTGGATGGCAACAGGCAAATTGACCCTGGGGGCTTTGGGTGCAGTGATGTCGCTGATTTCAACGCTGGTAAACGACACAAAAGAGCTTCTTTCGGGCATTGCCACCTTCTATACGAAAAAGAATGAGGCCGCCCAGTTCTTTGATTTGATGGAGCTCCCCGAACAAAAAAACGCGGGCGAAGATATGGAAGAATTTCGCGTTCTTAACGCCAGGGGGCTTACCTACCGATATCCATTAACAGAAAAGTACGTACTGAACGGTGTTGATCTTCGCATCAAAAAGGGCGAAAAGGTTGCCTTCGTTGGTGAAAACGGCATGGGCAAGACAACCCTTGTCAAGCTGATCACCGGCATGCTGACGCCGTCAGGCGGTGAACTTACGATCAATGGCAAATCTTTTGAGCAAATAAATCCTATCGAACGGTATGACGAATTAAGCGCTGTCCTGCAGGATCCGGCGCGGTACAATACCTTTACCATCGGGGACAATGTGTATCTTGGCGACACTGGAAAGGAAAGGGACGAAAACACTATTGACGATGCACTGCGCTTTGCAGGCTTTACAGGGGGAGATAAGAGTGATCTTCTGGGCAAAGACACAGGCGGTACGGATCTGTCCGGCGGGCAGTGGCAAAAGCTGGCCATTGCACGGGCGGCCTACCGCAACCGCGATTTTATCATACTGGATGAACCCACAAGCAATCTTGACCCCTTGGCGGAAGCGGATGTCTTTGCAAAATATATCGACTTATCTAAGGACAAGACGGTTATTTATGTCACCCACCGCATCAGCGTTGCCGCGCTGGCCGACAGGATCGTCGTTTTTTCCAATGGCCAGATCGTTCAGGATGGCACGCATGAGGAGCTCATCAAGCAAGAAGGCGAATATGCGCGCTTATACAAGGAACAGGCCAAATGGTATAACAGGTAGGCCAGACAAGTCACAGTTCCATTTCAAATGGCTGAGGCGTCTGCGCGTGAAAAACGCACCCGCGGTCAACATATATACGGTATCCCTCCCCGCCAAGGCGAGGGTTTTCATAATGGATGCCGATTTCATGGCCATGGACCTTCAGGTCCTCCATCACCGCATAGGGCCATTGGGCAGGAAACAAAGGCGCGATGCGCACACGGTCCAGCGTGGGCCTTACGCCGAAAAGACCGCCGATGACAAGGTCACAATATGTAGAGTGGTTGTAGTCCTTGCCCCGCTCGTATCCGCCCTTATCTTTGGACCAATGTCCATCCTCCCAGGCCATCAGGCGTGTTCTCGCGATCCAATCGCCGGTATCGGGGTTCATATTCTCATCCAGCCAGGGAATGATAGTGCCGCTTTCAAGCATGCGCACGTGCACCCCAGCATACTGCGTCAGAAGATGCAGATAGTCGGAAGCGTTGACCGCCTCATGCTTTTCCCCTGAAACCAAAAGATTGGAAAGAGCCTTGAGGGCCATGCAGGTGGAAAAAGGCCAGCTGGGGCCATTCCACAGGCATTCATGTCCCTTGGGGCCAACGGGCTTTTCATCCCGGCCTAACCGCCAGGCGTTTAATTCCTCTCCCGTATAGAACAAACCAAAGCCCGGATGACGCCTTTCGGCGGTAGTCATCCCCCAGGCGGCGCGAAAACCGTTCATATCCAACAGCTGGCGGAAGGCGTCCGCGCGCCCTTCCGGCGCTGCGCCGAACAGCCAGGGCAGGTAGCCCCATATCTCCCTGGCATTCCGCCTTGGATCCACGGGACCCATGGGCATACGGTCATTCCTGTTTTCCAGCGGGAGCACCTTGTAAAACCGGTCCTCCTCCCGCCAAAGCACATCATTGATTTTTTCACCCAGCATTTGGGCCCGCCTGTCAAAACAATCCGCCGTTTCAAGTTCCCCTTTGCTGCGGGCAAAGGCGGCGATGGCTTTTTCATTTGCATACTGATAACAGTTAAGCGTGGGACGCAGCCCGTTGCCGCTGATGGAAAACTCGCTGGCGTCCCGGTCGTCGTTGGACCAGTACAGGCCGCTTGAATGCAAATTGGCCTCATCCCAGCCCGCGTGGTTTTTTACCATATCCGGAAGCAGCTTAACGCCAAGCGCAGTTTCGCCGCGCACCTCACACAACCCATGCACCGCGTACTCCAGCCAATTGCTGTAGGACCTTAGCGACGCACCGCCCCGGTAGAAGAAAGTAATATATCCATCCAATATGGATGTGTCACGAAGCCACCGGCCTTCGTCGATGTGGTGGCAGCCCGAAGCCACGATGGTGTTATGCTTGCCGGCCCAGGGAACATCAGGGTGGAATTCGGTGATCACCGTCCCATCGGGCGTATCCTTGATATGCTTGCGGAAAAGCCACCAGCGGAAATAATAAGTCTGCTCCAGCATGGGCTCCGGCACCAGCACACGGGGGATGTGCTTCATCATCCATTCCTCCGCCTGGGCGTTGGAAATGGCCTGAACAATGGTTTCTTCATCCGTACTGTTAAAGGATGCGACGTATTGCTTGAGCGCTTCCCTCGTCGTGTGCCGCTTCATGTGCTTTCGTTCCTCCAACAAAATGAATAATGCATCAGAATCCCAGGTCGTAGCCGTCATGGATGGCAAGGCCTATATATTCCGGCGCCTTGCACCTGCCGTTGTACCATAGCAGCCAGCGCTGGTTTTCAGGCTGCCAGACCACGTGGGGCTTATAGCAGGCGTCCGCGTCCCAGGACCCTATCGTTGACGAGATGATTGGGTTTTGCGGATGACGCTGCCAGCGTGTGAGTCCGTCGGGAGAGCGGGCCAGGCAAATGCGCGCCGTATCGATATCCTCATAGCCGATATAAAACAGATAATACCACCCGTCGCGCATAAGCACCTGGCATGCTCCCACGCGCTCCTGCTCATACACATGCTTGCGGGAAGGCGGAAAGATGGGGTTGGCGGGCTGCTTGTCCCAGTGCATGCCGTCCTTGCTTGTAGCAAAAGCGATCACGTTGGGTTCATATGTTTCCCCTGCGGAATACCACATCTTCCACAGGCCCGCCTGCTCATCCCAAAGTACACAGGGACACATGACGCTTTCCCCCTCATAGGGGCGCTCGCTGTATAGCACCGGCTGGCTGCTCATGCGCTTCCAGTTAAATCCGTCCTGGCTGGTGGCATAACCGATCCAGCTATACTGGCTGTGAGCCTGCCCCGTGTACCACATGTGATAGCCGTCCCCGCGCTTTACAACGCAGTTGCGGTTCAGATCATCTTCCCAGCCCGTCTCCAGCCTGGGTTCCAGAATAATGCGAGGCTCGCCCCAGGCAATGCCGTCCAGGCTTGTGGTGACTGCCAATGATTTTCTATTGCGCCAGGAGAAGTACATGCGGTATTCGCCCGCATCCTCCATGACATAAATGTCAAAGCATGTTCCCAGCCGCTCGTTGCCCAGTACGGGATTACCCTCATACTTTCGCCAGCCTCCGTTTTCCGGCGGGAAAACAGCCCTTTCCTTGCCCATAAAAATTCCTCCTTCATCACATAAAGGGCAGGCCCCTGCCCGTTTTCGATCCATTATATCCCCGGCGCTCCTCCTCCACAACCGATAGTCCTTTATGGACATACAATCCTTGCAAAAGCATTGAAAATATAGGCAACGCTTGCAACAGCCCGGCCGAACAGTTACACTGTAATTAATGATAATTGTTATAGCATGCAGCGCGAAGGAGGGAAACGGGATGCAGTTTCTCAGAAAGCAGCGCGGCCGAGGGCGGGTGCAGGCAATGCTTAGTATCTGGCTCTTGATTTCCGTTTCATTGTTTGTGCTGGCGCTGGCCGGCTCCTACTGGGTTACCAGCGTAGTATCCGGCTATGCAGCTCAAACCTACCAGGCCAATATCAACAGCGTTGTGCGCATGTTCGACAGGGAGATGGAGCATCTGCAGGCTATAGCCGTGCAATTGTCCAGCACCGCATGGGTACGCCGCATCATGTTCATGCAGGGCGGCACCATTGATAAAAGCCGCGTGAGCGATTACAGCCTGTACGAATACCAGCAGCAGATGAAAACATTCAGGCAAACCAACTCGCTGATTTCAGAGATCGGCGTGGTTTTCTTTCAGAAAGATTTGGTGATCGCCGCTTACGGCAAAAGCAATTTTTCCTTTTTGGCTGGAAACGCGTTGGCGGTGGACGGATTTGGGCGGGAGGACTGGAAAAGCCTGGCCAGGCAGCTCGTTCTTGGCCGCCTTTTTCAAAAGGAAGATGTAAGCATTAAAAAATACGGCGTGGCCAACCGGGGTACGCTGCTGATCTATCCGCTTCAGGACGGCACTACTACCAAGATCACCGCAGCCATGTTCGTGGTGCTTCAGCATCAAAACCTCTATCAATTCCTGCGTCCGCAGCTTATTGCTACCGGAGCGCAGGAAGCCATGCTGAAAATCTACGGTCAGGAGGCTTCAGAGCCATTTCTTTCAAAGGGCACGCCTGTTACGGGCGAAAAGCGCAGCATTCAAAGCGTATCCGCAAAAACAGGCTGGACATTTGCCATTGAAATACCCGAATCCATCGTGCTTACCGGCGCGACCAGCGTACGAAACATCCTTTTGGCCGTGGCGGCCGGAATGTGGCTGATCAGCATGCTGTTTTCACTGCTGATCGCCCGCAGGTTCTTTACCCCCATCGAACGCATCATGCGTATGTTTGGCGCCGCGGAAGACAGCGGCAGCCGGTTCATTAACGAATATGACGCGATCCAAAAGGGTATCGCGCAATTACATGAGCAGCGGGCACATTTAAAAGCGGAGCTTATGCAGCGCCAGCCCATGGCGCGGGCGGCGGGCCTGCAGGCCCTGCTCTTAAGGGACGGCATCACCGCCCAGGAAATGGACAAGGCGCTTGGCGTGCTGGGCATAACAAAGGACTGGCCGCACTATTGCGTGTGCCTGATGATGCCCATGTATGGAAAGAGCGGCGAGGAGCCGGATATGCAGGCCCTGGAGGTGCTTTCGGCGGAGGATTCGCAAAGCGCCGCGGCGGCCGGCCGCTTAAGCGATGTACCTACCGTGCTTTTCTGTGTGGCGGACAAGCAGGCGCTTGAAAACAGGATCACCCTGATGCTGGAACGGTTCCCGCAATGCTGCGCCATTCTTGGTGAAATGGTGGACAGCAAAGATCAAATCGCCCATGCCTATAAAACGGCGCAGGCCGCCAGAGACTACCGGCTGGTCAGCGAGGGATTCAGGGTTCTGCGCTACGATGCGGCGCTCTTGAGCAAGGGCGGCTACTACCTGCCGCAGGACATGGAATACAGGCTTTTGCAGGCTGTAAGAAACGGCAACGGACCGCAGGCTGCCGATGTGTTTGATAAGCTTTACAGGCACAACGCCGCGCAGCACCAGGCAACATACGCATCGCTGCGGAATTTTCTGTTCAATATCCGCCTGGACGTGATGAAGCTTTTGTGCGAGGACAACCTATCCGAGAATCCGTTCGTGGAGTGGCAGGATGATGAGCCGCTGGAAAAACTGCTCGCCCAGGTGCGCACCTACGTGGAGAAGGCAAGCGCGGAGTACAAAGCCCGGATACAGGCCACGCCCACCAGGCTGGAGGATATACTTGCCTATGTACAGGCCAACCTTTATGACAGCTCCCTTTCATTGACCATGGTGGCGGACGCCTTTGGCGTGTCCAATTCGCTTATATCCCGCCTCTTCTCCGAGCAGCGTGGGGAAAACTTTTTAAACCTGGTGAACAGGCTTCGGATCGAATATGCCTGCGCATTTTTGGCCCGCGACCTTCAAACCGATATCCTGGCCGTGGCGCATGCGGCCGGCTATGATAACGACGTTACTTTCCGCCGACTGTTCAAGAAATATACGGGCCTTACCCCCTCCCAATACCGCGAAAAGGCACACGGCAGGGACCGCACCGTAGAGCTTTAGGAAGCCTCAAGTTTTATATGGGCGTATTGTTTTGTTCGGGATGCCTGTTAAAGATTTGAATGCAGCACATTGATTGTTCGTTGACGCGACGTATGCACGTCTGTTACGCTCCGCTCAGGAAGGCCGGACGGAATGCAAACCGGCCAGGCCAAAAAAGGAGGACTGTTCCGATGAAGAAAATGCTCTGCTGCCTGCTTGCCCTGATGCTGTTGCTGGGCACCGTAAGTGCCCTCGCCGAACCCTTTGGCGAGGGGAAATCGCTGAGCCTTGCCTGCCTGGAAGGCTGGTACTCGGCCGTTTCCATGAACGACAACCTGCCCGTTTGGCAGGAAATTGAAAAAGCAACCGGCGTTAGCATCAAATGGGAAGCCAACTCCGACTATGACACGGCCATGCAGCCCAGGGTCGCAGCCGGCCAGCAGCTTCCCGACATTATGCTGGTTCCCCCCACCTGGGGCGGAACGGGCGTATTCAAGCTGGCCACCGACGGCATGATCATCCCGCTGGATGACCTGATCGAGCAGTACGCGCCCAACATCAAAAAGGTGCTTGACGAAAACCCGGCGCTCAAGGGCCTTCTAACCGCGCCCGACGGAAAGATCTATTCCATCGCCGATTCACCCATGTTCGTAAACGACATGGTTGTGCAGAACGCTCTTTTCATCCGCCAGGACTGGCTGGATGCCTTGAGCCTTCAGGTGCCTGAAACCATTGAGGATTGGCACAACGTGCTGACGGCTTTCAAAAGCTATACGGGCACCGCGTTTGGCTCGCCCACCGTACCCTACAGCGGACTGGCATCCGAAGTGGGCGACATTCTCAAGGTATTCCTTGGCGCTTATGGCCTGCCGGTAGGCGGCAGCGAGTGGTGGTACGATGAAAGCGGCAAGGTGTTCTATGTTTATGGAACAGAAGCGTTCCGCGATTTTCTTACGGAAATGCATAAGTGGTACGAAGAAGGCCTGATCGACATGGAGATGACCCGTGACGAAGCCAACTTCCAGTCGCTGGTAGCGACGGACGTGGTCGGCGCCTTCTCCCACCTTTCCGAGCGCGTTCCGCAGTATGACGGCCTGCTGGCAACCGCCGGCGTCAAGGGCAGCCATACGCTGGCTGTGCCCCCGATGACGGGCGACAGGCCGCTGCTCACAAAACGCCCCGCCACCTGGAGCCACTACGGCATCACCCGCGATTGCAAGGACCCCGTGCTGGCTATCAAATGGCTGGATTTCATATGGGGCAGCGAGGAAGGTGTCACCTTCACCGAATGGGGCATCAAGGGCGTTACCTATGATGTGGATGCCAATGGGAAAAAGTATTTTACCGACTTTGTACTCAAAAACCCCGACGGGCTCGATCCCTATAATGCGCTGCGCAGCCTGGGCATCGCCAATACCGTTCTGGTGCGCACACCCGCGGAAGTCTATGCTGCGCTAAACATCGGTTCCCCGGCCATACCCTATGCGGAAAAGCTGCTTACAAAGCGTGTGGAAGCCTTCCCGGCCATGATGGCCACCGAAGAGGAACAGGCGGTTGTTGACCGTATCCAGCCGGATCTTCGCACCTTTACCAATGAAAGCATTGCCAAGTTCATCACCGGCGCGCAGCCGCTTGACGAATTTAACGCTTATGTGGAAACTTTGAAATCCATCGGGCTTGATGAGCTGCAGGCCGTGAAGCAGGCACAGTTCGACCGCTCAGGCATGAGGTGACAAAATGACTGCAGGCGTGCGCATAAGCAAAGCCGGCAGGGAGCTGTGGCGCCAGAATTTCTGGCGCCACATGCTTCGCGATAAATATCTGGTTCTGATGGCATTGCCGGCCGTTGCTTATTTTCTGGTCTTCCATTACTACCCCATGTACGGGATGCTGATCGCCTTTCAGGATTACTCGCCGGGCAAGGGCATTTGGGGCAGCACATGGGTAGGTTTTGAACACTTCAGGCAGTTTTTCGGCGGTTACTATTTTTTCCGCCTGTTGGGCAATACCGTCATCATCAGCGTGCTCAGCTTGCTTTGGGGTTTCCCGCTGCCC
>JAEZJP010000006.1 GCA_023415715.1 Bacillota bacterium | reverse complement strand
GACATTATCCTTGGCGTGCAGGTATCCACCGCCACCGAAGAAATGTACGGCACCGCCGAGCATATGTTCCTGCCCCTCAATGATCTCATCGAGAAGTATGCCCCCACCTTCAAGGGCATTATGGACGAACGGCCCGAAGTAAAAGACAGCATCACCGCTCTGGACGGCAACATCTACTCCCTGCCCTCCATACAGGACTGCTACCATTGCGGTTACAGCCAGAAGATGTGGATCAACCAATCCTGGCTGGACAAACTGGGCCTTTCCATGCCCACCACCACCGAAGAATTCTACAACGTGCTTGTTGCTTTCCGTGACAAGGATCCTAACGGCAACGGCAAAAAGGACGAAATTCCGCTCATCGGCGCCAAGGAAAACGAAGGCTGGTACCAGAGCGTTACCGGCTACCTGCTCAACGCCTTCGTATATGACAGCGGCGTGTACAACCAGGTGAAAGACTATGTCACCAAGGACGGCGTGGTAGACACCTCCATCAACAAGGATGCCTACCGCGAAGGCCTGCGCTACCTGAACAAGCTTTACTCCGAAGGCCTTATCTATCCCGATTCCATGACCCTCAAGTATGACCAGGTGAAAGCTCTGGCCCTGGCGGAAGACGAACTGGTAGGCGCCGCGCCTGCCGGCCATCTGGGCATGTTCCTGGATGTGGTTACCAACCCCGAGCGCTACCGTCACTACACTTCCGTGGCGCCACTCAAAGGACCCGAAGGCGTTCAAAACGTGACCTATTTCCCGTTCTTCCCCATCACCACCGGCGAATTCGTCATCACCACGGACAATCCTGCTCCCGAAGCTTCCATGCGCTGGGCGGATCTCATGTATGACTATGAGACCAGCATGATCCGCGGCTGGGGCAAAGAAGGCGTGGCATGGCGCAAGGCCGAACCCGGCGAAGTGGGCTTGGACGGTGTGACCCCCGCTATTTACAAGACTTTGATCCCCTTTGACGAGCAGGCGCAGAATGTGCACTGGAGCTGGCTGGGCATCGAGTACACCGACAACACCATGTGGAACGGCACCAACGTCACCACCCCCGACATGGATCTGTATTCCCCCGAAGGGTTTGAAAAGCTTTTGTGGGTAGAGACCGAGAACAAGTATGAGCCCTACAAGAGCGATGAATATTCCGAACTGCCCTCCCTGCGCATGAACACCGAAGACACGGATGAATTGAGCATGCTCCAGGTGCAGCTCAAGAACTACATCGAAGAGAGCCGTTCCCGTTTCATCATCGGTGACCTGAACCTGGATACCGATTGGGAAACCTACCTTAGCACACTGAACGACCTGGGCCTTACCCGCTATCTGGAACTCAAGCAGAATGCCTACAACGCCATGTTCAAAAAGTAATTCGAGTATATTTCCCTAATGGTCCAGGCAAATGGAAGGGCCTTGCGCCGCAAGGCCGCAGGGCCCTTCCTTCCAATTGCGCTCGTATCCTGATAACATCAATGCGAATAACCTATTCGCCCCGAATCATGCATGCTGGTCCGGATTGGGGTGTCAGGTCCCTGTCCGGCTTCGCTATAACGTCCCCATGGCATCGTCTGAGGAGATCTTATGAAGAAAATAACGGTTTGGATGGAAAGGATTAATACCTATGTCCGAGAAACAATTTCCACGCACGCTGGTTGGAGGTGTTTCCCTGCCCCGCATGCTTATAGGCTCCAACTGGATGGTGGGGTACAGCCACACCAGCGTCGCAGCGGACAATCAGATCAAGCAATCTTACAGCAGTAAAGAAGCGGTGGCCGACATGCTGGAGGTTTTTTTATCCTTCGGTATCGATGCCGCCATGTGCCTTACGGAGAGCAGCCCGACATTCGTGCAGGGCATCAAGCTGGCTGAGGAACGCACAGGCAAAAAAGTCATTATCATCGATACGCCGATGCTCAATGTGGACGACGACGAGGCGGCGCGCCGGGAAGCGCGGCAGACCATTAAACGGTCCCGGGAAATGGGAGCCACCTTTTGCCTGCCCCACCACTATAGTGCCGAGCAGCTGGTGAATAAAAACAAGCGCACCATGGACCGCCTGCCTGATTATCTTGCCATGATCCGGGAGGAGGGGATGATCCCGGGCCTTTCCGCCCACATGCCCGAACTGATCGTATATTCCGACCTGAACGGGTATGACGTGGAAACGTATGTGCAGATCTACAACTGCCTTGGCTTTTTGATGCAGGTGGAGGTAGAGTACATCCACAAAGTGATCACCGGCGCCCAAAAGCCGGTGATGACCATCAAGTCCATGGCCGCCGGCCGCGTATCGCCCTTTGTGGGGCTTTCCTTCTCCTACAGTACCATCCGCCCCTGCGACATGGTGACGGTAGGCTGCTACACCAGGGAAGAGATTCTGGAAGACGTGGAAATTGCCATGGCGGCCATCGAGCGGCGGCCCCCGGACCTTAACGGCCGGAACAGCCCCAAAAAGAGCGACGCCATGCAAGGATAAACCAAACCATTGGCCTTAAAGAAAAGCGAGGGAAACCGTATGAAGAAACTGATTATGGATGGGCCTAAAAAAAGTATTCTGATCGATGTCCCCATGCCGATCCCCAGCGAAAACCAGGTGCTTGTCAAAATCAAGTATTGCGGCGTTTGCATGTCCGAGCATCACGACTGGGCCGTGGCGTCAAAAGGCCGTGTCTTTGGCCATGAACCCATGGGCGTAGTTGAAAAGGTGGGCAGGAACGTTACGGAATTCAAACCCGGCGACCGTGTAACCGGCCTGGGCCTGGAAGCCTTTGCGGAATACCTTCTTTTCACCACCGACAAACTTACGCACGTGCCGGATAATGTAAAAGATGAGGACGCCACAGCAGAGCCTTTGTCCTGCTTAATCAGCGCTGCCAGCAAGGTCCCGCTTACACTGCCCGGCGATACCGTGGCGGTTGTGGGTACAGGTTATATGGGCCTTGGCATGGTATCCCTGCTGAAGCTCAAAGGCGCGGGTAAGATCATCGCCGTGGACATACGGGAACAGGCGCTGGAGAATGCCAGGCGGTTTGGCGCTACGGAATGTTATCTTCCTCATCAGGTGCCCAAGGAATACCTGGCACCAATGAGCGATATCTGGACCGGCGGCATCTCCATCGTCACCGAATGGGCCGGTACGGGAGAGGCACTGAAGCTTGCCGGTGAAATGACAAAGATCGACGGCTTCCTTGGCATCGGCGGGTACCATACAGGCGGCAACCGCATGGTTGACATCCAGCTTTGGAACGTAAAGGCCATCAGCGCCGTCAGCCTCCATGAGCGCAAGGACCCATTCCAGATGAAGTGCTGCCAAAACGCCATGGAGCTGCTATCCTCGGGTAAGTGGCTTTTTGCCGGGGTGAACACCCGCATTTATGGCCTGAACGAATTCGATCAGGCGCAGCAAGACCTGGATACAAAGCCCGGCAATATGATCAAGGCAATTATCGACTGCACAAAATGGTAAGGCGGAGGGAAACGTATGAAAAGCAATGCGGTATGGGTTGTGGCGGATAAAAAGATAGAAATCCGCCCGGTGGAATGCGGATCACCCAAGTATGATGAAGTGCAGATAGAAACCAAAGCCTGCGGCGTTTGCGCCTGGGATTCTTATCTTTACAGAGGCCTCAGCGCTCCCGGCCCCATCCCGTACGTCATCGGCCACGAGGCGGTGGGTATCATCCGAGAAGTGGGGGAAGGCGTAAAAGGCTTCAAGCCGGGTGATAAAGTGTTTTGCTCCAGCGGCGGAAACCAAATGATGCAGCAGTATTTCAACCAGCATTATTCCTGCATTGCCAAGATTCCGGACGATGTGACCGATTATCCCGCATGGGTGCTGGAACCCACCACCTGTGTGGTGAACTTGCTGAAAAACAGCCAACTGGAACCCGGTGATTCCGTGGCATTGGTTGGCGCCGGCTATATGGGCCTGCTTACCTTGCAGGGCTTGACCCGCGGCTCCTGTGCAGGGGATATCACTGTGTTTGAAATCCGCAAAGACCGGATGGCCATCGCCGAAAAGCTTTGCCCCGGTCATGTATATGACCCCAATTCCGGAGAAGGCAAAGCTAAGATTGAAGAGATCATTCAAAACGGCGGCGTGGATGTGGTGATCGACTTTGCGGCCTCCGATTCCGGCTACGACCTGGCGCTTTCGCTGCGCCGGTATAACGCCGGCAAGCTGGTGCTTGGCACCTGGCACCGCCATGAAAAGACTTTCGACGGCACCAACTGGCATATGAGCGGCCTGAATGTTCTGAATCTTTCTCCCATGAGCAACCGCCATTATACCGATATGATCCCAAGGACTGCGGCACTGGTGAGACGCGGCGTATATACCCCCGGCGAGCTTGTTTCCCATGTGGCGAACTATCAGGATGTGGAAGCAGTAAACGCCTTGTTTCAAAAGTCCATCGACAAGAGCGACGGCTACATGAAGGGTGTCATCACATTCTAAGAGAGGAAACAGCATGATGAAAATTGCTTATACCGGCTGGACATGGCTGGTAAATCACAACGACAACCACAAGTGGGAATTCGAGCAGTTTTTAAAGGAAGCCGCTGACCTTGGTTACGAGGCGGTGGAGAACTTCGCCTTCATCACCAAATATTTTGACAATAACGCCGAAGAAGTCAAGGCTCTGCTTAACAAATATCACCTAGAAATGGTGAACCTGTACGAGCATTATACGGACGATGACGAGGCGGATTATCAAAGCGCCGTAAATTATGTGGACTTCATGAAGAAGATCGGCGCGGCATATTTGAACCTCCAGGGCGTCATGTGGCGTGATGCGCCCCTTGACCGGCCTTGTGACCGGGAAAAGGTTTTGAAGTATGCTGCGCTTTCCAACCGTATCGGAAAGCTGTGCCGTGAGAACGGCTGTGTGGCCTGCTTCCACCCCCATGCCAACACTCCGGTTTATACTGGTGAGCAGATCGATCTTTTCCTTGCAAATACTGATCCGAATCTTGTTTCCCTGTGCCTGGATACCGCCCATACCACCCTGGCTGGGATGGATGCTGTGGCAGCTTTCAAAAAGTATCTGCCCCGCATCGGATACATCCACCTGAAGGATGTGGATCCCGACAAGGAAAGATATTCCGCATGGCCAATGGACAGCTTTTGTGAGCTGGGCCTTGGAACGGTGGACTTCAGGGGCATCTATAAGATTCTGAAACAGGGCGGTTATGATGGCGTACTGTGTGTGGAGCTGGATAAGCGGCCCGTGTGCAACTACAAGTCCGCCATGATCTCAAGGCGGTATCTCCATGATGCGTTAGGCTTATAAGTTTCTTAATATACAACTTAATCATTAATGAAGCGGAGCATTCCCGAACTTCGGAAATGCTCCGCTTTTATGTTGGCAGTAATTCTACGCTGCAAATGTGACATGTGTGGAACATATATCCAGGCTTTCCCTTGGGTAGGCACTGATTGAAGCGACAATGTGTCATTCTGAAGGAGCGAAGCGACCGAAGAATCTTTGTGCAGCAAAGGGCTCAAGATTCTTCGCTTCGCTCAGAATCGCATATCTCCGAATAAATCAGTGCTTACTTGAGGGGAAGGCTATATGTGCATCATGCAGACATTTTCATCCCTTGGACTGATTTCCGTATCATAGCAGCCACACGGCAAGCAGCACCGCGATGAAGAACAGTGCCGTAACCAGCTTGATGGCCGCCATCCTTCTCCTTACCCAGTCGGACAATTGCAGAATGGCCTTTCCACGGATCACCAATACACTTATCAGTGCGGAAGGCACCAGGAAGGCCAGGCAGTAGGCCATAAGCAATAGGAACATCCGCAAGGAATTCACGCCGGTTTGCAGGCTGGTAAGCAGCGTGGCCAAGTATACCTGTCCTGCGCAAAGGAACTCGCTGGCGGCCACCAGGACGCCAAGAAGGAGGATGGCGGGGAAAAGCGCTTTGCCAGATACAGCAACGCCTTCGATCCGCTTGTGAATAAACCGGCGGAGCCCTTTTGGCAATTGATTTCGGATATGCCCATATTCCTCCCGCTTGGCGGCATAGGCATCCCACAGGTTGAGCGCGATCAGCACGATAGAATACACGGTAAGGAATATTTTGACGGCCAGGGGGAGCCAGTTAAGATTAAGATTCCGCATAGCCCCGGCCAGCAGCGTGCCGATAGCCAGATAGCATACAAACTTGCTCAAAAGAAAGAGAAACGCATACCTGCCTGCCTTCTTTTTTATGGGGATCAGGATGCTTAAAAACAGCAGCACCATGGACAATGCACAAGGGTTCAGGCCGCCGATCAACCCTGATACAAAGGTGGACCATAGCGTAAGGGGAGGAAGTTGTTGCTTTTCCGGCCGTGCGATACGGTTTCCCACAGCGTCGCCACTTAAAAGGGACGCATTAAGCTCCCGGGCGATTTCCTCACTGCCGCTCAAGTACCAGTCCCTTAAAAAGACGATAGGCGCGAACTGCTTGTCCTCCGGCACATTGTAACTTTCAAAAAGGGACAATGCCAAAGCAGTGTCCTCCCCGATGTTGATGGGAACGACCTCCACCTTGGACTCAAAGGTATACGTTCCCCTGGTGATGAAGACGCTGGCAGGAAGGGAATCCATTGTCTTTTTAGCCTCCGCGCAGCTTCCGCAAGCGGTGACGTACAGGTAATAGATAACACTGTCGGTGGTATTCTCCCTGTTGAGCGTATCTTTGGGCAGATCGGTGGAAATGGCATCCTGCCCGGCATAGATCTCTCCATCCACAATTAATAAAGGGAGAAGCAGCTTTTCCTTGGGAATGTTATATTGTGTGATGGCATCATCAAGCGCTGCCTTGGCGTTTTCATAGCGTATGTTATAAAACTTGCAGTCGTAATCGCCGGTGTTTTTCCCCGTCAATTCCCGGAAGGTCGCAATAAAATCCTCTTCCGGCGTACAGGAGCCGCAGTAGTTTTCAAAAAAGTATAAAAGCTCCGGTTTGTTTTCCGCCAGAGCCTTCTGAAAAAGGCCTAATGCCAAAAGGCAGGCCAGCATCAGGCAAAAGAAGCGTTTCATGCCTGCTTTTCCTCCTTGTTACCCTGCTATGCCCGGAAGCTTACCGTATCACGCTCCACCAGGGAAGGCTCGAAGCATTTTACCTTTTCGGCCGTGGTGCGTTTTTCGATCCGGTCCAACAGCATCTTGATGGCATACACGCCGATTTCATAAGCGGGCTGCTTCACCGTGGTCAATCTCGGCTCCATGGTGGAGGAAAGATATACATCGTCAAACCCTACCAGGGAGATATCTTGCGGTACTTTCAATTTATGTTCGCGTATGGCCCGGAAGGCGCCCAATGCAATCAGGTCGTTTCCGCAGGCGATGGCCGTAAAGGGGATCCCCCGGCCCAATAGCTGCAGCGTTTTTCTATATCCCGTTTCCAGCGTATAGCTGCCGCACTCCAAAAGATAAGGGTTTACTGGCTGATGGTTGTCTGACATGGCTTGTTCATAACCGAGGAGCCGTTCATCCTCCGGCGCATGAAGGGAGCCAAAGCCGGTTATATAGGCAATCTGCTTGTGCCCGCGCGAAATCAAATGCGTCACGGCTTTGTAGGAACCCGTATAGTTGTCCACATACACACAGTATTCCATGCCCTTGGTGTAGTTTTCCACCGCCACAAAGGGCACACGGTAGCGCTTCAATAAATCCTGGCTTTCCGGCTTGGTATTGGTGCCCCCCGCCAGGATCAGGCCGCTTACGTTGTATTCCGCCATGGATTGGATAGCCGACAGTTCCCGGGAGTGCATCTGGTCCGTATTGCTGATCATGGCATTATAGCCAAAGCGCAGCGCTTCATCCGTCATGCCCCTGGCCATGTCGGCATAATAGGGGTTGGAGATGTCAGGGATGATGAGGCCGATCATATGGAACTTTTGAGAGACGAGGCCGCGGGCCAGTAGGTTCGGCCGGTAATTCATATCATCTGCCACTTTCAGGATGCGGTCACGAGTTTCCTCGCTCACCTTGCTGTAATCTCCGTTCAGTACCTTGGAGACGGTGGCGATGGAAACGGCAGCCTGCTTGCTGATATCTTTGATTGTGACAGCCATAAAGCTCCTCCTGACACGCTTTTTTGAACCATGCAAATGAAAATAATAATGAAATTTCTGCCATCATACTCTTCTGAAAGCATGATACGTCTTTTCGCATGGGCTCGTCAAGAAGCGCTCACATAATTTAGGGCCAAAATGCAGCAATTTCGGTCTTCCGGTATAATAGCGCTAAAAAGAAGGAAAACCAGGGGAAGAGCAAAGTTCTTCCCCTGCTTGTTTAAGAGATTTCGATAACTGTATAAACCGGCAGCTGGTGCAAGCTGATTATAAAGGCATTATCCTGGCGGTTGACTTCATGGGTCACAACGCTGCCATCCAGGGTATGCACCTTCACATTCCCAAAAACCTCCCGCAGTGTGACTGTTGCCGTTTCAGCGGGGAGAATGGCGTCACAGGATGCGTCGTAGCCATAGTTCAGGATATGCACGAAGGTGCGCCCATCCTTGTCAAAGCGCTGGATGCCCAGCTTCCCGCTGCTGCTTACAAGGGTACAGGCAGGTTTGTACAGCTTCCGGAAACCTTCCAGAAGGTTTTGGTTTGCTGCTTTCCAATCGGTACCGCATTCAGTGAATACCACATTGCCAAGTCCCTTCATACGGGCAGCGGCACCTACATTTTCCCCGATCCGGCCATGAACCAGAATGTATCCGCCCTCCTTGGCATATTGAACAAGCACATCCGCCTGGTTCTGCGTCAGTATGTAGCAGTCCGGCACAACCACCAAGGGATAGGGGCGGATAACATCCAGGGTAAAATCATCGTCCCGCACTTCTCCGTCGGCCAGCATTTTCACATCGTACATAGCCTGTTCATCAGACAACGCTTTGATGGTGTCCCAGAAGGGGATATGGTTTGCATTTTGATCCGACCATTCGCTGGTTGTGCAGTCCAGCAGGCTCTCCTGCTCGTCCAGCATGGTGTTGCCGCCGTTGCCCTTGGTGGTCTCCCGCCAGTAGAAGCTCGGGAAGGAGTACAATACCGCGGCGCCTTTTACTGGCGTCTTGGGGTAAAAGTCTTCATGCCGGTACAGGAAATCCTGCACCTGGGCGGTAAGCTCCCGAGGGGGATAGAAGGAATCCTTGATGGTATTGCCCATCCAGCCGCCGTAGGGAACGGCCATGTTGCAGCCGTATACGGAGGCTTCCAGCAGGAAAATGCGGTACAGGTCATATCCTTTTCCCGCATCCAGCATTTTTAACAGCTGAGGCACGATGCCGCCGTAAGGGTTTTCCGCTACGATGATGGGCTTTTTCCCGGCAAAGCCTGCGCAGTAGCGGTAGAAGTGGGGCTGGCGGAACAGGGTGTGCTGCATTTCGGTGATGATGACGTCTACTTTGGTCTCTATAGGGTAGTATACCGGCATCAGGTTGAAGAAATTTCCGGATACCATGATGTCACGGCCGTAAGTGGTCTTGCCGTACTCCTTGGCATAATCCACCAACTCCGAAAAGTACTTCTTTACCGCCCGCATCTGGAATTCCCAGTAGTGGCGGTAGAAGGGTGTGCCGTTGGGGTAGGGGGAGCCGGTCTTCAGCAGATATTCTTTGTAATTGAAGGTATCAAGGTCGATACCATCAAACTCTGTGCCCAGAAGTCCCTTGACCTTTTGCTCCTTCAGGTACTCAGTGAACTGCTTCATACAATCCTTGCAAAAGCACCCTCCGGAGCCGATGGAGGTGATGGGCAGCTCGCATTCATCCAGCTGGATGCCAGGCACGCCGGCATCAATTTGGATCTTCATGATCTTTTTCAAATAATCCCGCCAGACCGGGTTGTTGCGGCAGGTCTGGTAACAAACCTGGTCGTGGTTCCTCACTTCCACCCAACGTGCATGCACCGCTGTTCCATCGAGTTTGCGGGCGGCACATTCTTCCCATAGGTCGGTGACAGTTTCCCCGTCACTGTTTTTGATGCCGTCTGGATAATAATCATGAAGCTTTGTGCGGAAAGCGTTGGGGTATTTGTTCTGCGAAAATTCCCTAAGGCCATACCAGCCGTGGTTTTCTGTTTGCTCTGCGTGCAGATTCAGGCGCTTTATTTCACCGGTCGCTTCGTCAATCACTGCTGGGAACTCCCAACCCTGCACCTCGAACACGATGGCGAAGACTTTGATGCCCCTTTTATTACATTCCGCTACAAACTCGGAGTCGTTCATATAGCCGTAAAAGCGCATTCTTGGGTCTACCGGGCCGAAAGCCTCGTTCTCTAAGTAAGGGAGGGAGATACTGCCGCCGCCCATGGCGGACCAAACCAGCAGCGTTCCGTGGTATTTTTCCAAATCCTCAATCATCTGCAGGCTGCGAAGCGGCAGGCTGGGGTGATAGCAGTGATTGTTTTTAAACCATCCGTCAAAATATACGCCTCGTTCCATTGCTTACAAAGCTCCCTTCACATGATGCGCTTTGATGGGAATCCCGGGGAATAAACGTTTAGCTAACCTTCCACCACCGGTGCCCTTTTGATCCTCACATCTGTGAAAATATCAGTATCATCATGGCTGGAGGTGCTGAATTCGGATACGACGGCGCCTTCCGGTCCGCCCTGGAACCAGTGAAGCGTATCGGGGACGAGGGTGTACTGCTCGCCGGGATGCAAAATGACCTCATGAAATGCTGAATAATATTCTTCGTCTCCCTTGGGTGGCCGGGCTGCGTGGGAGGGACAGGGCGTGCCGGATACGTACAGAAACACTTCACCCATGCGGCAGCGGAATGTTTCCTCCTTGCCTAAAACGCCGCCTAATGTGGGATGACGGTGCTCCGGGCAGGTCTGGCCTGGAAACAGCACCAATTCCTTTGCGCAGCAGCGGCTGGTGTTAACGTAAGTAACCAGTTCCAGGCCGGTATGCTCAAGATCATTCAGGCCGAAATCGGCTACTTCCACATTTTCTTTTTCCGTTGCCGTCAGGGCGATATTTGCTTTTTCAAAGTATTGCAATGCTTTCTCCCGGGCGGTTTCATAGGTTTTGCGGTCCATATTTGAAGCTTCCTTTCCATACCATTTTTAGAGAATAAACGTTTATCCTGTGCTTTATGGTCATTGTAACACGGTTATTGTATGCTGTCAATGAGGGGGAATATTGCAGGACTGATAGCGGAGGTTTGGTTCTCCCTCCGGAAACGGGCCGGCGTAAGGCCGAAGCGGTGCTTGAACTGCTCATAAAAATAACTCAGGTTTTCAAAACCGGAGGAAAGGGCAACCTGGGTGATGGACTGGTCGGTATTTCGAAGCAGATTGGCGGCATAATTGATGCGCAGATCGCTGATGAATTCAGAAGGCGTTTTGTGATAAAAGCGCCGGAATTGGCGGTACATATGCTCCGGCGTTTTCGGACACAGCGCCATCATGGCAGGAAGCCCAGCCTGAAACTGTGCCGGCTCCTGCATGGCGGTATGGAGCTTGTACAGCCACTCAGGTACTTTCGTCTTGGGCGCTGGCTGCATGTGATAAAAGCATGTGGTGAGCAGCAGCATCAGCAGTCTTCTGACATGATGGCGTATGGTTTCCTTGTCGTTCACCGGCAGGAGATTGAGTTCCGAAAAGGC
>JAEZJP010000257.1 GCA_023415715.1 Bacillota bacterium | reverse complement strand
GGAACAAGCAGTTCTTGAGGAAAGTGGAAAAAAGCTTCGCGGAATCGTCGTAAGAGAAGGACTTGGTGGTGCAAAGTGGGTCGATAGAGAGAACATTCAGACCATTGGTGGAGTTTCCGTGCTTGTGTCCGGGGATTTGAAGAAGCCGCCCAAGGAGGCAGGTTTCCGCCTGGGCCGCGTGCAGGATACCTCCGGACTTCGACTGGGCACGGTAACGGATGCACTGATCAACCCCGAGACGCTGGAGGTCGAAGCGCTTGAAATCTCCAACGGCCCATTGGACGACCTGCTTCATGGCCGGTGGCTGGCCAGCGATTTCGTACTTCGCCAGCCCCAGGACAGCGGAAAACCGGCCCGCAAAAAAGAGAGGATAATGCCCTGGGTGCTGGTTCCCGCCATGGACAGGTTGAACGGCAAAGCGGATAAAAGGAAGGGAGATGAACGGAAAAGATGAACTTTGGGAAAATGGCTGTGACCGGTGCGCTGGGTTTTGCAATCGGCGCTGGACTGATGATGATGCCTAATGGCAACAAATGGCGCAAAGTAGTGATCAGGGAAGCGGAAAACCTGCGCCGTGCCGCCAGAAACTGGTAAGGCTTCGCAACCCCGTCTGGCTCAATCGTCGCACTGCGTCGCTACCGCCCGCATTGCTCGTTTCGCCAGCCTCCACCGCCCAGCCCAGTTCCGCCACTGGCGGGGGCTGGGCGCCGGAGCCCCGCCCGACCGGCAAAGCCGGTCCAGACGATTATTAACGAGGGGGCAGCGGCCCCCTCGTTCCTCCCCTTGGGGAGGGCAGCTTATCCGGTGATGAAATCCCTGCTTAGGGGGAGTTATTTATGACTACGTACGAGGGGGAAAAGCAAAGGCCGGCGGGCGCGGACCAGCGGTTATTAAAGGGGCTGGGGATCGCGCTTTTGTTTATTGTATTGATCCTTTGGCAAGTTTTGTGGGCGCTTCTTATTCAGGTAGCATTGGGTGCGCTGGTGATGGCTGCGGCGCTGCCCGCATGCCGGCGCATGGAAAAAAAGATGCCCCGCTCCGTGGCAGCTTCCCTGTCGCTTCTGCTTTTAAGCGGAGCCATTGTGGCCTTCGCACTGATTTTTGTGCCGCTTTTGCTTAAGCAGGTGGGGCAATTGGCCGCCATGCTCCCGGATATTTTAAGCCAGCTGCGAATAAAGCTGGAATCTGTGCAGGCCTTCCTGGCCCGTCAGGGGCTGCCCATGGACGGATCGCAGAAAATGATGCTGGACAAAATTCAGGAGATGGCTGGGACTGCGCTTCCAACGCTGATGTCAAAGGTGGGAAGCTGGGCCGGCAGCCTGTCGAAACTTTTTCTGGCCCCCGTGTTTGCCTTCTATTTTCTAAAGGACAGAGAAGATCTTGGCCAGCGGCTGTCGCTTTGGATACCGCTGAAGTACAGGCGCAAGGCTGTGGCTGTGACAAGGGAGATGCGCAGGGAGATCAGCGGATTCTGGCGGGGGCAGCTGATGATCTCGGGAGCCGTAGGCGGTCTTACGGCATTGGGGCTTTTGATTGTGGGCGTGCCTGCCTGGCTGATATTGGGGCTGATCATGGGTGTGCTGGAGATGATCCCTTATATTGGGCCTTTCTTGGGAGCCATACCGGTATTCCTTTTTTCTCTGCCGCTTGGATGGGGCAGGGTGGCCTGGGCTATCGCCGTGGTGATCCTTGTACAGCAGCTGGAAGGCGGCATGATCTCTCCCTACCTGATGTCGGGAGCTACCAGGCTGCACCCCGTGACGGTGCTGCTGGCCATATCCGCCGGAGGATTGGTGGGAGGTGTGGCGGGCATGCTACTGGCGGTACCGGTGGTGGTTTCCCTGCGCGGGGGTCTCCGCATGCTGCGCCGGGAAAATACTCAGGCATAAATGTGTGGTTTTGAGGCGAAAGGATGAAGAATTTGGCAATGCCTCGTTGAAAAAACGCTTGCCCTGGTGTATAATGGATTAAGGTCAGGGAAGGGAGGGAGACCAATGCCAGACGCATTTGAAACCGCGAAACTGCCCCCGCTTACGGAGAGCGGTAATCAGGCCAGCGAGATACTGCGGTACGTTTATCGTGCGCTGCAGGCAAAGGGTTACGATCCCATCACCCAGATCGTTGGCTACTTGATCTCTGGCGATCCAACGTATATCACCAGCCATAACCAGGCCCGCAGCATGATCTGCCGTGTGGAGCGGGATGAATTGCTGGAAGAAGTGGTTAGGTACTATCTTTCCGGGCAGGCGGCCAATTAGGCCGTGTAAGTATCGGAAGAGAGCGAAGGCATCCGATGGCGCCAAAAGTGCCATGTGCCGGGAAGCCGGCATCATGTTCCCCTAGGCAGCCATGGGAGGCCTTCCATTATTATGAGCATATGGGGGATATATGGACGAACGGGTGCTTGCGCTGGATGTGGGGGATGTGCGTATCGGTATTGCGGTGAGCGATGCCGGAAGGTTCATTGCCCAGCCCGTTTCCGTATACCACCGGGTGGGCTACGGCCCGGATGTGCGCCACATTCTGTCGCTGTGCCAGGAGTACGATACCCATCTGGTGTTGTGCGGCCTGCCGCTCAACATGGATGGCAGCGAGGGCGGTCAGGCACAGAAAGTTCGCGCCTTGGGCGCGGAGCTAACGAAAGCCGGGCTTACCGTGCTTTATCAGGATGAGAGGCTTACCACGGTCACTGCGGAAAAGGCGCTGCTTCAAGGCGGAATGCGCAGGGAAGGCCGTAAGGAGACAGTGGACAAGGTGGCTGCGGCGGTGATCCTTCAGCAATGGCTCGACAGCGGCGCAATGCCTGTCGATAGAAATCAAGGAAACGAGGATAAAACCATGGAAGGCGAGAACAACATTATTGAACTGGTGGATGAGCAGGGCAAAGCCGTTGAGTTTGAGCACCTGATGACTGTTGAGCATGAGGGGAGCTACTATATCGTCCTGATGGCCGCTGAAGAAGACGAAGACAATGAGGAAGGCGAAGTCGTTATCCTCAAGATGGAAAAGGACGACAAGGGCGAAGACTGCTATGTGACCATCGAAGACGACAACGTGCTTCAGGCGGTTTTTGACAAGTTCGTTGCTGCCGTGGAAGAAGAGGACGACGCCATCCCCGCGGATGACGAGGATGAAGAAGAAGATGACAAGTGATCCTCATGACGGTATAGATCCGGAAGCGCTTTCTGACGCGTTGGTGGAGCTGACGGCTCCCGACGGCACCGTTTACCGTTTCCGCTACGGCGCCGTGCTGCCTTACGCGGGGCAGGAGTACGTAGTGCTGGTGGAGCTGGAAAATGATCCTAATGGTGAGGAACAGCTTCTTATCACCAGGCTTATCGAATCCGAGGATCATGAGCTTTCCTTTGAGGTCGTCACGGAGGATGATATCATCCAGGCGATCCTTCAAAAATATACGGAAAAGCAGATTCATGATGTAATGGAAGCGGGCGAAGGCGGATGCTGCTGCGGCCATGACCACGGTCATGAACATCAGAATGGCTGCTGCGGCCATGACCACGGCCATGATCATCAGGATGGCTGCTGCGGAGACTGCGGTTGTTCACATTAAAAAGGCATGATTCGGCCGGCGGATAAGCAGCGCGTATCCGCCGGCCTATGCTTGTCTTCATACATAAGAATGCTCATAAGCAGGGGGAAAAGCAAATGCCGCATCTTTACGGAACCAAGATCATGCTCCGGGAATACCGCAAGGAGGACTTAAGCTCTATCACCGCCTGGGTGAACGATATGGAAACCACCAAATACCTGTCCGATATCTTCAGCTGGCCGCAAACTGTGAAAAACAGCGAGGATTTTTTGGAAATGCGTCTTTCTGGCGGCAGGCGGGAGGCCGGGTTCGTGATCGCCGACCGGGAAACGCAGGATTACATAGGCCAGGCCGATCTGATGGATATCAACTGGATCGACCGCAGCGCCACCGTGGGCATCGTCATTGCAGACAAGAAAAACCGAGGCTCCGGCTTAGGCCAGGAGGCGCTGTCACTCCTTTTGGATTACGCTTTTATGCTCTTGGGGCTTCATAGGGTCCAATTGGATGTGTACGGCGGAAACAAAAGCGCCATTGCCTGCTATGAACGGGCCGGCTTTATAAAGGAAGGCGTCAAGCGCCGCGCCAGGTTTTGCCAAGGAGAGTACATGGATATCATTCTCATGAGCGTGCTCAAAGAAGAATGGGAGCCAAAAGGAATAAAGAGAGCCATTTCAGCAGAATAATACCAACGACAGTGACAGCGTGCCAAAGATCCGCGGAGCTTGGCATGATGTTGCTGGAGGCGGTATTAAAAAAGAAGAGGAAGCAATGTATCAGGGAGAATTGGTACGCCTAAGGGCATTTGAGCGGGGAGATGTGGATGCTCACTGGACTTTTATGAACGACTACGATACCGTAAGGGGAATGTCCTCCGGTATTTTGTATCCCACCTCGAGGGAGGATGAATCAAGGTATCTGGACCAGCAGACAAGCTATACCCGGGGGGAATACCAGTTTGCCATAGAAACGCTGGATGGAAAGCTGATAGGCCGGTGCGGGTATACCCGGGTGGATTGGAAAAACCGCCTGGCGGAGATCGGCATCATGATCGGGGAGGCGGAATACAGAGGGCGCGGTTATGGTTCCGACGCCTTGCGGCTTTTAATCCGCATCGCTTTTGAGGAAATGAACCTGCACAAGCTGAAGCTGTCCGTTTTCGACTTTAACCAGCAGGCGCTTGCCTGCTATGAAAAATGCGGTTTTGTTAGGGAAGGGCTCTTCAAAAGCGAATTATGGCGGGAAGGCGCATATCACGACGTAGTGACGCTGGGCTTGTGCGCTAAGACTTGACCAATTCAAACCATGAACGCATCGTCGCTGCGGATCTTTTCGCATAATACTTCGTCGTTCTCCGCTCCACGTAACGCTGCTACGCGTCGCTCCGACTCCTTGTATTATGCAAAAATCTCTCGCAGCTTTGGATGCATTCATACTTCTCATTGGTCTGTGAACACCCCCGTTTGCCGCGAAGCATACCATGAACCATCGCCCATGTGTTTGGGAGATGGTTTTTTCATAAGCAATGATTGACTTTGCAGGGTCCCTTCGCTACAATAACCTGTATGGCGCAAGGGGCGCGTCTTTCTTTATGGAGGGTGAAGGAATGGGGATTAAAGTGGCGAAGTTTGGCGGCAGCTCCCTCTCGGATGCGCGCCAGTTTGAAAAGGTCCGGGCCATTGTTTATGATGATCCGGAAAGGGTTTATATCGTGCCCAGCGCACCCGGCCGCCGCTATGACGGGGATGATAAGGTTACAGACCTTTTATACCGCTGTCAGCGCCTGCATGCGCAAGGAAAAGATTATCAGGATGTATATGACCTTATTGCCGCAAGGTATATGGACATAGCTGAAGAACTGGGCCTTAGCGTGGACTTGCGCGGCGAACTGGATGAGATCAATGAAGCGATATCAAACGGGGCGACGGCGGATTATGCCGCAAGCCGCGGTGAATATTTGAACGGACTTTTATTGGCTGATTATCTGGAAATGGAATTTATCGATGCCGCTCAGGTGATATTCTTTAAGGTGGAAGGAACATTTGACAGCGAAAAGACGCATGAGGTACTCTCCGCGCGCCTGAAGGAAATAAAGCGGGCGGTGATCCCCGGCTTTTACGGAGCCACACCCGACGGAAGGGTCCGCACCTTCTCCAGGGGCGGAAGCGATATTTCCGGTGCTATCGTGGCCAGGGCCGCCTGTGCGGAAGTATATGAAAACTGGACGGATGTGTCCGGGTTCCTTATGGCGGATCCCAGGATCGTGCCGGGGGCCAGGCAGATCGACAGCATCACATATCAGGAATTGCGGGAACTGTCTTACATGGGTGCCACCGTGCTCCATGAGGATTCTGTGTTTCCGGTGCACAGGGCCGGCATCCCCACCAATATCCGCAACACCAATTGCCCCGAGCAGCCGGGCACGTTTATCCGTTTTGGCGCGGTGGAAAAAGAAAACCCGTATGTCATAACCGGCATTGCGGGCAAGAAAGGCTTTTCCATCATCACCGTGGAAAAGGCAATGATGAATACCGAGGTGGGTTTTGCCCGCCGCGTTTTGCAGGCCATGGAGGAACAGCATCTTTCCTTTGAGCATATGCCGACCGGCATCGACACGCTGTGCGTGGTGGTGAACAGGGATGCGCTGACCGCCAGCCGCGATTCGGTAATCAACCGCATCATTGAGCTTGCGGAGCCGGATACCATCACCATCAACGAAAGCATGGCGGTGATCGCCACCGTGGGCCGGGGCATGGTGCATAACTGCGGCACTGCAGCAAGACTGTTTGGCGCCATGAGCCGGGCCGGCATCAACGTGCGCATGATCGACCAGGGTTCCAGTGAGCTGTCCATCATCGTCGGTGTGGATGATGCAGATTTTGAGCAGACGATTCGCGCTATATATAATGAATTTGTACACGACTAGCTTCGCTTCGCGAAAATGACATGCGTCATTTTCGCGATTTTACACTTTTCTTCTATGGTCTTTGGCATCGGTCTATGTTACGCTTGACGTTCTGTTAATTCTTTATACGGGAGATAATATTATGCAAGTTACGGTGCAGATGCTTCTTATTGTATGCCCGCTGGCGTTGCTGGCGGGCTTTGTAGACAGTATCGCGGGCGGCGGCGGGCTTATTTCGCTTCCGGCCTATTATTTGGCCGGGCTTCCCCCTGTGCTGGCGGCGGGCACCAACAAACTATCCGCCGCATTGGGAACGTTGGTCGCGGCATGCCGCTATGGCAAGGCCAGGCAGGTGCAGTGGCTGGTGGCGCTTACGTCGGTGGCCGGCGCTTTGCCGGGCAGCGCCCTTGGCGCAATGCTGTTACAGGTCATACCGGAAAAAACCATGCGCATTATCGTAATCGGTGCGGTTCCCCTGGTGGCGGCCGTTGTGCTGCGCAGGAGGGATTCGCTGAATGCTATAAGGCGCATTCCTGAAAAATGGGTGCTTCCCGCAAGCTTTTTCATTGGACTTTTTATAGGGTTTTATGATGGGCTGGTGGGTCCGGGCACAGGTACATTCCTGATTCTTATGTATACCATGATCCTGGGAATAACAGCCGTAAAGTCTTCCGGCACAGCCAAAATTGTGAACCTGGCCAGCAATGTGGCCGCGCTTGTTACGCTATTGTTCAGCGGCAATGTTCTGTTCCTGCTGGGCCTGCCCGCCGCGTTATGCGCCATGGTGGGTGGGTATCTGGGCGCGGGCCTGACCATCAAAAAGGGCACAGGTTTCATTCGGTGGATGTTGATGGCAGTATTGGCCCTTTTGCTTGCAAAGATGATATGGGATGTGGTAACATAAAGTGTTTAAGACACCTTATCAACCATGGCGGCATTGTGATTTCGCCGCTCTGGAAAGGAGCGCTGCCTATGGCAGTCAAGCAGGAGAATTGTTTGACACTCACCGTTCCCGCCAATCCTGATTGGATGCTGGTAGTCCGCATGGCCCTGGGAGGCGCCGGCGCTTTGTTGGGCCTTGGCATCGATCTGGTGGACGATTTGCGTACCGCGGCGGACGAAACTTGCGATTTTCTGTTGCACCAGCCACGTAAGGTTCAATGCATCAAAATTGCATGCAGCCTCAAAAACGAGGCGGTGTGCACGGTTTTCACCTGCGATTTCGCAGGTGAATGCCAGACCTGTGAGGAAGTGGACCTGGATGTGACGCGGGGCATCCTGGAAACGCTGATTCCTGAAGTGGAGCTGGAGGAAGACGGGGTGTGCGTCCGTACGGTGTCACTGACGCTACCGCTTCACGCGCAGTAAGGGAGGGCACCATGAAGGACGAAAGATTGGTGCCGCTTTTGCTCGAGTACAGGCAGGAGCCGAGGCAGGACCTGATGGCTCAATTGGTGGAAGGATACCTTCCTCTTGCCCGGCAGATCGCACGCCGCTTCTCGGGCCGGGGTGTGGAACTGGAGGATTTGGAGCAGGTGGCCAGCATCGGCCTGATGAAGGCCATCCAGCGCTTCAAGCCGGAACTGGGGCTGCGCTTTGCCACCTATGCCACGCCCACCATTGCGGGGGATGTGCGCAATTACATCAGGGATAAAGGGGATGCGCTGCGTTTGCCCAGGGATGCAAAAAACCGGCTGTATCATATGCAAAAGGCACGGGAAAAGCTTACGCGGGAATTGATGCGCGAACCCACCATGTTAGAACTGTCCCTGGAAATGCATATATCCCTGGAGGATCTGCTGGCCCTTTTGGATCTAAGGCAGAATACGGACGTATTTTTCCTGGATGCGCCCATGGACCCGGATGAGGAGCAGCGCATCATCGCGCGCCTTGGTACGGAGGATACGGGCTTCGAGTCTGTGGAGCACAGGGATTGGATCGACTGGGTCTATCAGGAGGTCACCCCGGAAGAAAAAAAGCTGCTGGAGCTAAGGTATGAACACCGGCTTGGCCAGCGGGAAACAGCCCGGCGCATGGGCGTAAGCCAGATGCAGGTATCCCGCATGGAACGCAGGGTGCTGGCCAGGCTTAAGAATATAGAGCAGCAAAGTTTACACTAAATATTACCTGTAAATCTTTCTTTGGATACCATATATTGCAGGAGTTTTTCATTTTCGTAACGAATATTCGCGAAGATGCGATCGGAGGGGGGATGGCATGTACGGGCAGCGGTTGCCGCCAAGAAGAAGACCGGGCTTTGGCCGCGTTTTGTTCGTATTGGCCGTGCTTTTATTTTCAGGCTGGTATATCTATACCAACCTGGTCCCCTCCGGTATCCGTACGGCGGTCATATCCTCGGGTTCCCTGGGCTTCAGTTACCCTGGGGACGCGCTGATCATCCGTAATGAAACCGCCTATGACGAGGATGGCGTAACCAGCGTTCAGTACATAGCCGAGGAGGGCAGCAAGGTCTACAAGGGTGATTTGATCTGCCTGGTGTATACTTCCGGCTATAGTCAGAAGGAAGTCAACACGCTTCAAAACCTCCGTGACCAGATCAAGGATTATCACCGAACCCTGATTGCCCAGCAAAGCACCTATGACCAGAGGATGACAAGCTTGGAAAACGACGTTGTCTTAAAGGCCAAGGATGTCAGGAAAATGGTGCAGGGCGCCAAGGGCAACATGCTGAACATGGAAAAGGTGCTGAACGCGTCCATTACCGCCCGGCAGGATTATCTGCGGGGAAAATTCCGGGAGGATACGCGCCTGTCGCGGCTGTATGATGATGAAAGTACGCAATTGAAGCGCATCCAAAGCTATACAAAGCAGCGCGCCGCCACCCAGGAAAGCCTGGTGAGCTTTTATACCGACGGGTATGAAGAGCTGAACACCTCCAATTTCGAACAGTTTTCACCCACCCAGGTCAGGGCAATGCTTGGCGGCGCCAAACCGGAGAAATCGGCCGTGGCGCGCGGTCGCACCCCTATTTACCGGCTTGTAAGGCAAAATGGCTGGGGCGTATTGATGCTGATAAGCAACACTGACTGGACGCCTCAACAGGGGCAGTCGTATCAGCTGAAACTGGAGCAGTTTGAAAATACCGTGGTGAATGCTACGGTGATGTCCTTTACCCGCTCCGGCGGCGAACTGCTGCTGCGCCTGTCCATAGCCACCGATGTGTCTCCCGTGCTGTTCATGCGTACCTGCCAGGCTCAGATCGGCGAGTATGTCAGCAGTATGAAGGTGCCGGCGAGGTGCATTTACCAACAGAGGGATACGTCATCCGGCGTCATGCTGACCGGCGTGGTGGTGGTGAACGGTGTCAGCCAGGTATTCGTGCCCGTGACCGTCGTCTCCTCGAACGGGTCGGAGACCTATATAGAACCTACGCAGTCTGGGCTTTTGTACGAAGGACAGACGATACGCGTGTTTTAGCCGGAGGCTTTAGGATGGAGGAAGAACTGCGGTATCGGCTTATGAACATCCGGCGGGAGCTTGCGGAAGCCTCCGCCGCCTTTGAACGTGCGCCACGGATTATTGCCGTGAGCAAAACCGTAGCTCCGGATGCGATCAATCCCCTGGCGGATATGGATCTGTATGATCTTGGTGAGAACCGCGTACAGGAAATGTTAGAAAAAATGCCGTTTTTGCATCCAAAATTTCGGATGCATCTAATCGGAAGGTTGCAAACCAACAAAGTTAAATATATAATGGGTAAGGTATGCTTGATACATTCCCTGGACAGAATGGAATTGGCAGGGGAAATCAATAGCCAGGCCCGTAAATTGGGCTGCGTCATGGATGTGCTTGTGCAGGTGAACATCGCCGGCGAAGCGCAAAAGGGCGGCATAGCACCAGGTGAGGCGGAGAGCTTCCTAAGGGAATGCTCGCTCTTGCCGGGGCTTTGTGTGCGGGGCCTGATGTCCGTTATGCCCCTTGCTAATGATCCGGAAAGCTTGCGGCCCCTATTCCGGGGGATGCGCAGTCTCTTTGAGGATCTGGCAAAAGAGCAAATTCCCGGCGTGCGCATGGAGGAATTGTCCATGGGCATGTCGCAGGATTTTAGGATCGCCGCCCAGGAAGGCGCCACCATGGTGCGCATCGGCTCGGCGCTGTTCGGGGCACGGAGCCCCAAGGCTACCAACTAGTAGGAGGGTTCCCATGGCATTGCGCGATATGATCGACCGTGTGCGGGATAATGTAACCCAAATGACCCACAGGTTTCTGCATGGG
>JAEZJP010000256.1 GCA_023415715.1 Bacillota bacterium | reverse complement strand
ACAATTTCCGGTGGCTATGGCGAAGGGGTCCCACCTGTTCCCATTCCGAACACAGAAGTTAAGCCCTTCAGCGCCGATGGTACTTGGCTGGACACGGCCCGGGAGAGTAGGACGTCGCCGGATTCCAATATTCCTCAGTAGCTCAATGGCAGAGCATTCGGCTGTTAACCGAAGGGTTGTAGGTTCGAGTCCTACCTGGGGAGCCAGATGGAACGCAGAGGTTTTCATGCGTAAAACATGAGAATCCCTGCGTTCTTTGTTTATCCTTTTTAGTATGTACAGTACCGCGCTTGGTAGTGTCAAGGATATTTCGCACATTTGATCCCGCGCTTCGATCTTATAAGCTCTGGTCACCGCGCAAGAATGCGTCACTGACAGCGTTTATTATGTTTTCTCCTTCCGATTTTCGGGTACAATACAAGCAGCCCATGTATGATTGATTTGCCAAAGATCCCGGGAGGCCAAGAAATGCATGGAGGTGGTGCCTATGACAAGCTGTCACAGGCGGTCTTATATATATGAGTCAAGCAAAATGAAAGGAACATATCATGGCTGCTGGAAAGAAATTATCTTCTGAACAAATCAACGAACTGCTAAGTACACTGCAAGCAAGGTTTGAGCGCAACATGAACCGTCATGATGGCCTTGAGTGGCCAGCTCTGTATACAAAACTGGAAACGGAACCGGAAAGGCTGTGGTCGCTTTATGAAATGGAACAAACGGGCGGCGAGCCTGATGTGATTGGTTATGATCGAAATACAAACGAATACATCTTTTGCGACTGTTCGGCAGAAAGCCCCGCTGGCCGCAGGAATCTTTGCTATGACCGTGAGGCGCTGGAGTCCAGAAAGGAACACAAACCCCAGGGCAATGCCATGGATGCGGCCAGTGCGATGGGGATTGAAATCTTGACGGAAGAAAAATACCGGGCTCTGCAGCGAGTAGGGAAATTTGATATGAAAACATCAAGCTGGATCATGACTCCGCCGGATATAAGAATACTGGGCGGTGCCCTGTTTTGTGATCGGCGCTACGATAATGTTTTCGTATATCATAACGGAGCAGAATCTTACTACAGCGCCAGAGGATTTCGAGGCTCTTTAAGAGTATAAACCTGTCACCTATTACTGTCTGGTTTCTTGATACCCGTGGGTGTATCCCGGATTCGCGGCCATTGTAATAAGGTAAGGGGGAGCATGACGTCCACCAGCTTTTGATATAAAGATGGTGGATGTTTTTCATCAACGGCATGGGTGCGTTTAAATATGGCATGATTTTCTGAATATGCAAAGCTTGCTGCCGGCGGGATAGGCATGGTATACTTGTCGGACGGAGCGCAATACCGCTCTGTCTTACTGGAATACGGGCTGTGAATTATTCCTTTCGGATAAGAATATTTTTTAAATTACTCCAGGAGGAAATGTTATGAAAATTTCCAAGAAAGATGCGCTGACATGGTTTGAATTTTTTTCATCTTTGCCGGAAGATGAGGAATTAATGACGCATCAGCAGGAAATCGTTTATGCCACATTTGCGCAGATCGAGGCGGCCATTGATAATAGAAATGATAAGCTGATGGCTGAAATTACTAATTTGAAAACTTTGGAAAACAAAACATACTTTGTAGGAAACGAAAGCAAATTCCCCAATGGCTGCCGTTCCTGCTTGCTTGGAACGGGCCTAAGTGCAGTCAGGAAAACAAACAAATGCAACCTGGAGTGCAAGTTCTGTTATAACTATGGAGAACTGGACCGTATCCCTCCGGTTGGCGAAGGTATGTGGGAAATCGGAGGGACAAAGTTTTATGAAAAGGATATTGATTTGCTGCTTTCCATACAACGCAAACCCACCGGTATTTCCTATGTTTACCTGGAACCGTTTATGGAAATTGAAAAATACTATGCCATCATCAAGAAATTTCACCAAGCTCAAATTCATCAGCATCTTTATACAAATGGCACTTTAGCTAATGAGGAGACGTTGAAAGCATTAGGGGAAGCCGGTCTTGACGAGATCCGTTTCAACCTGGGCGCTTCGAATTGCTCGGATAAGGTGATTGAGAATATCAAGACTGCAAAAAAATACATCAAGTATGTAGGTATAGAAACGCCAATGACGCCTGAGTTCTTCAAAGCGTTTTTCAAAAAGAAGCAGGCGATATTTTACACAAAGCTTGATTTTATCAATTGTGCGGAACTTCATCTGAACGCCAACAACATCGATAACTATTATGGGGAAAATATGTATATTTCCAGACATGGATACATATCTCCGGTTTGGAGCAGGGAATTGACGCTGAAATTCATGAAAATAGCCGATGATGAAAACTGGGATTTGGTAGTTCATGATTGTTCGAATCATACGAAATTTGCCAGAGGTTTAAATTTGCGCGGAAAAGAGGGCGGGTGGTTCGGTGCCAGCAATTACGCCTGTGAGTTTTCCAGAATACCATACGAAGCCTTTTTGCCGATCCTGCGCGATGACACTTTTGCATTTCTGTATGAAGAAGAATTGCCTGATGGCTACAAACCGGGAGATATGGTTTTTTAAACTTCTGTTGTATTGTTCTCTCAACATTTTGTATTGGATCAAGAGGAAGCCAAGCATCGTATCATTGACCCACAAGCATCCGTCCAAGGCGGATGTTTTTTTGTTTGATTCCGAATAGTGATAAGGCATTTCCATATATCTTTTAGCATTATAGTTTGCTTGACAGGTACTCTTTGCAGGATTTACAATATTTGCAAATTAGTGATCGGTCATATTTCCAAATAGAATAACAATCCATATCTGCAGCAAGTTAAAAATGTACTATAAGGAGGGAGAAACATGCATGTCAGGCATTCGGCAGGCTCTATGCGGTTGGCGGGTGCAATTGCCATCCTTTTGCTGGCAGTCTTTTGTGGGGCTGGCGCCCTGACGGAGGGCGTATCCGGCAATCCGGCATCTTTCCAGCGCACCATGATATTGCCGGAATGGAAAGAAGTCGATGGTTTCAATGCAGCCTTTGACCATCTGCTTATTGAGGACGGGCAGGGTATTGTCCATCTCTTCTACAACGACTACAGCATGAACGCCTATCACCGGGTGCTGGGCGCTGATGGCGTGTGGTCGCCTCCTGAACCGGCCGCTCCAGTTCCGCTGAACAGTGATGGGTACAGGGCCGCCATTGCGCCGGATGGAACGCTATGCTTCGTTTGGATGGAGGATGCTAGATTCCAGAACGGTGAAATCCAGGACCTTACCAATGTATTGCATGTGAAGCGCTATCGGAACGGTCTTGGCAGGAGGATAAGGAGATCTGCGATTACAGGGACATCGACGGCGGGTCGGGGGTATTCTACGGCCTCCAGATCGCCTTTGACGATAAAGGAAAGCTGCACACGCTGTATAATACTACCGGGAGCTATGGCCACCCTGAAACGCGGGGAACATATCTGGATGGCCGGATGTTGAAGCGCTATAGCGACAACGGACTAACGTCTGAAACGCTGATGCCAGAAATCGGCAAGATGGAGGCGGTGCGATTCTTCATCGACAGCCACGAAGTATTTCACCTGATCGGCTTGGACACGGATTCCATGATCCCAGACAGCTACCCATACGCCTTCACCCGGTGTATCCATAGCTTTTCGCGGGATGGCGGCAAGACATGGGAAGGACCCTTTGCGGTATTCGACAGCGGCAATGCAATCACGCAGCCAGCCACTGTGGAGGATAACACCGGCGCGCTGCATTTGATGGCATGCCAGTTCGAAGTCGATCAGCCGGCGCTGCTGACGGCTACTCTTCGCCCCGATGACTATAGGGCTGTTGATATGCAAGGTTACTACAACGCGTTGCAGATACAAAAGGATCTCGACGGCCAGCCATGGGAGGAGATCATGATGTATATGGGACTTTCATTCCGGTGGCTGTTCGTGGACGATACGGGGACAAACCACTATTTCGCCGACAGCATGAATAACAATACGCTGGAGTTGACGCTGGCGGATGGCAATGCCTGGGCAGTTCGGGTGTTTGATAAGCCTGAAGATGCGGCGAATATAAAATCGTTCCTGCTGCGGCGCAACGGGAACCTGTTCCTGGAGGCGGTTGCGAACGGAGGAATGGAACCGAAACTATACCTTGCGGAGGTTCCGGCACAGGACTAGGCATAACAGAGAAGATAACCCTCCGGTTGTTGGCCGGAGGGATTTTTTAACCAAATATGCCATCAAGCGAAGTGGAAATTCTATACTTGTGCCAATGGCCGTCATCTGTTGTTGTTATGCCTTCCAGAAAATGAACGTGACCTTCTCCCACTGGGAAGGCCCCGCTGGTTGTACTCCAGCCCTCATGGCAAAAGTTGCCATGGTAATCTGTACAGAAGATTACCTCATGGACGTGATTATACTTGCCAATAGGCTTGGGTTCGCTTGAAACGACCAGTAGTCGATGATTATGGGCCTTTTCGCCTTGTTGTGCCGTCTCAATAAGGCCCTGCACCTCATGAACATGGAACGGTGTAACCGGTTCGCATCCTGGGCATCTTTTCTTTTGCTTTATATTTTCATCGGATTCAATTCCAGAATTGGATTCTTCATTGATATCATGATCCTTCAGGGATGTGGTATCGTTCGTGTCCGGCACTATATCGCATTCAAGAGTATTTTCAGTTATCTTGATATCACGGCTCTCGCAGTCCATGCGAACACTCTCCTTTGTTGCTCGGGATTTTTCTTCGTGTGTTATCTGTCTCATGAACTTAAGACGCATAATTGCGCCCACTATGTGATATTCGGGGAAGGATGGAAAAGTTACAAGATCAATGTCATTATAGCGGGAGATGTTCACCAATCATGAGGCGGACCCATAAACTGAAGAGAATAGGGATGAAAGGCGGGCGCTATATGGTTTCGATTTTATCCATCGACGGCGGGGGCATACGGGGCATTATTCCGGCTACATTCTTGATTGAATTTGAGAAGAGAACAGGGAAACCGATTTGTGAGCTTTTTGACCTTATCGCGGGTACATCGACGGGTGGGATCTTGGCCGCCACGCTTACACTGCCGGACAGTTTTGGCAAGCCTAAATACACGGCAGAGCAGGTGTGTTCCGCATATTTTGAGCATGGAGGAGACATCTTTCACAAGAGCCTGCTGCGCTCAATTACTACGCTCGGCGGTCTTGCAAGGCCAATCTATTCACCTCGCACGCTTGAAATAATGCTGGAGCAATATCTTGGCAGCGAAAGGCTACATACAACGCTTACGGAGATCCTTGTCACTGCCTACGATATGACGAGCAGCACACCTTGGTTTTTCAAGACTTCCTTTGCCAAGCATCACCGTTCGCCTGCGGACGACCCTTTGCTTACCCAGGTCGTACGCGCGACCACCGCAGTTCCAGCCTATTTTCCGCCGCTCATGATGGAAGGCCACTGCATGATTGACGGCGGTGTGTTTGCAAGCAACCCGGCGCTGTGCGCATACGCACAGGCACGAAATATGTATCCTGAGGAAGAGGAGTTCTTGGTTGTATCGCTTGGTACCGGTTTGCAGGTACATAAACGGCCCTGCCAGGAAATTGAAAACTGGGGCATTGCCGACTGGGCTGTGCCTATCCTCGGCGTCATGCTGAACTCCTCAAGTGAGACGGTCAATTATCAAATGCGCGCGCTGAACGGTATCAAAAACTATGTGCGCTTTCAGGTGCAGCTGGATGAGAACGCCACAGGAATGGATGATGTAAGTGAGGAAAACATGCGCAAGCTCGATGCGCTGGGGCAAAAGGCTGTACGGCAGCAGTCCGCAACAATCGACCGGCTGTGCCGCGCGCTAGTCAAAAGAGAGCAAAAAGCTTTGCCTTTCAGGCCATACAGTACCGGCAAAGCAAGCTCGGCATAAGTGGAAACCTATTTAATGCAATAAAAACAGGTTGGAAAACTTCAACCTGTTTTTGTCGTTAAGAATATATGAAGGCGCGGCAGTGTTCAGATTTTTGAGGGATATCACATAAATGGCCGTATATAGGAAGAGCATTTCAGTCAATGAGGTTGAACATAGAGAAAGAGATTAGTATCCGTGGGAGTAGGTTAAGTGCAAAATCATATATTTATAATAAAAAATCCATCTGAAAACTATCGCTTTCAGATGGATTTTGGTGCGATCGACGGGACTTGAACCCGTACCCTCTCGGACACGCCCCTCAAACGTGCGCGTATGCCAATTCCGCCACGATCGCATATGTTGCTTGCGCCGGTCTTCATGCCGCGTTTTTTTCACGCCGGCTGATTGAGCAGCGATAATTAGTATAAGGGTGAAAGTCTTTTCTGTCAAGACATTCTGTTACTTTTCCGCAAATTCCAAGCAGCTTGTTGTAAACATACAAAGAATGCCGTTTTATATCAAATCCAACTGGATGTAATTTGGATCAAAAGCCGCTCGGCACCTTTTTTTGTATGTACTTATTGTTGCCTAATCAGCCGCTTTTTACAAGTCAGCATTTTGCAAATCGTCCACAAATCGGTCAAAGATTGTTCACACTCAAGATGCATAATGCACCCGGAAAACATGTGAAAAGGAGATGGTCTTTTTGATTGAAGTCAGGAACCTGACAAAAGCATACGGGCACCTGGTGGCTGTGGACAATCTCAATTTCACCATAGAGCCAGGAAAGATTTATGGCTTTCTGGGGCCCAATGGCGCAGGAAAATCCACTACCATGAACATCATCACCGGATGCCTGGCTGCGACGGAGGGGCAGGTGCTTGTAAACGGCCACGATATTTTCGAAGAGCCGCTGGAAGCAAAAAAATGTATTGGTTATCTGCCCGAGCAGCCACCCCTGTACCTGGATATGACGGTGATCGACTATCTGCGTTTTGTCGCCCAAGCCAAGGATGTAAACCGAAAAGAGCGAGAGCAGAAGATACAGGAGGCCATGGAAAAGACGGGCATCCTGGAAGTCAAAAACCGCCTGATCAAAAACCTGTCCAAAGGCTTCAAACAGAGGGTGGGGCTTGCCCAGGCCATTCTGGGCGACCCGGAAATCATCATTTTGGACGAGCCCACCGTGGGCCTGGACCCCAAGCAGATCATTGAAATCCGCGATCTGATCAAATTGCTTTCACAAAGCCATACCGTAATGCTTTCCAGCCACATCATGCAGGAAATCAGCGCGGTGTGCGACCACCTGCTGATCATTTCAGAAGGTAAGCTCGTTGCCAGCGATACGCCGGAAAACTTAAGCGCTGAGGCTATGCAGAGCCACACCCTGGCTTTGACCGTCAAAGGTAGGGAAGAGCAGATCAAGGCGGCGGTTGCGCAAATGCCGCAGCTTTCAATGAAGGAGATGACACCCGCAAGGGAACCGGAGGCCATGCAGCTGCAGGTTGCCTACAACGCTGATCTTGACCCGCGGGAGGAACTTTTCTATCTCATGGCCAGGGAGCGCTGCCCCATTCTTTCCATGACACGCAAGACGGCAAGCCTGGAGGATGTGTTCCTGGATCTGACCGGCGCAAAGGAACCTGAGCCGGCTGAAGCGCCAAAGGAGCGGAAAGAAGCTCCGCCTGAGAAGCCCAAGCAAGAAAGTGAGGAGGGGAAAAACGATGGGCGCGATTTATAAGCGAGAGTTGAAGGCCTATTTCACCGGCATGATGGGCTATGTGTTCGTCTCCTTTATCCTTTTGATGTTTGGCATTTACACCACGGCATATCACCTGAATTACGGCTATCCGAATTTTGAAGTCACCATTTCCAGCACAAGCTTCATTTTCCTGATCGCTGTACCCATCCTTACCATGCGGGTGTTTGCCGAGGAGCGAAAGCAGAAAACGGACCAGCTTTTGTATTCGCTGCCTATCCGTGTGACGGATGTGGTTCTGGGCAAGTATCTGGCCATGGTAACGCTGCTGCTCATACCGCTTTTGCTCGTTTCAACCTATCCGGTGCTGATACTTAAAAATTACGGCACCATTTCGCTGAAGACCGCTTACAGCTCCATTGTGGGATTCTTTACTCTGGGCTGCACGCTGCTGGCCGTCGGCCTGTTTATGTCATCGCTGACGGAAAATCAAATCATTGCCGCGGTTTTAAGCTTTGGCGCGCTGATCTTGAGCTATTTCATGAAGGGGATTCAGGGTCTTGTTTCCTCTACCGCCATGGCCTCCTTGATCGCGCTGACTTCGGTGGCCGCCGTGCTGTGCGTGATCGTACGGCTGATGACGAAAAACTGGACGGCAGCCATTGCAGCCGGCATTGTGGCGGAGGTGCCGCTGTACATTCTGTACTCCTTTAAGCCCGCGCTGCTGGAAGGCGTGTTCTCCAGCGGGCTGGGGGCGATGGCGGTATTCGACCGGCTGGACAACTTCATAGGCGGAATGTTCGACATAACGTCCCTGGTGTACTATATCACCGTTGCGCTGCTCTTTGTGTTTTTCACGGTCCAATCCGTGGAAAAGAGAAGATGGAGCTAATGAAAGGAGGAACGGCATATGAAATGGCTGGGCAATAAGCAAGATGCAAAAAACAGACCGCAGGAAGCCAAAAAGCACGGTTCATCCTTTCACACGAAGGCTTTCCGCAGCGGTGGCTATGCCATACTGATTTCCTTATTGCTTGTAGGCGCGGTGATCGCAGTCAACCTGTTTGTGGATCAGGTGCCCACCACCTATACCAAGCTGGATACAACCAATCAGCAGCTGTTTACCATATCGCAGCAGACCACGGATATTGTGAAGGGCTTGAATACGAATGTCACGCTGTATCTGGTTGCGCAAAACGGCAAGGAAGACAAGACGGTCACTGAACTGCTTTCCCGCTACAAGGCGCTTAGCGACAAGATAACCGTAACATACGTAGACCCGGTAACATCGCCCAAATTCACATCGAAATACACCACCGAAACGCTGGCTGACAACAGCGTAATCGTGGAAAGCCAACTTCGCAGCCAGGTGGTGAAAAACGACGAGATCTTCGTATACGACTATTCCAATTACTATAACAATGGCTCCTATGATGTGAATTTCGACGGGGAAAACGCCCTGACCAGTGCCATAGACTATGTGACCAGCAACAATCTGCCGGTAGTCTATACGCTGAACGGCCATGGCGAGACGGAATTGTCTGCTGAGCTCAGCGGTGCTGTTGCCAAGGAAAACATGACCATAAAACCCCTGAGCCTTCTGTCCCTGGAGGCTGTTCCGCAGGACGCTTCCGCAATCATCGTCTATGCCCCCACTTCCGATTTGGGTCAGGACGAATCGAAAAAAATACTGACCTATCTGGAAAACGGCGGCCATATGCTGCTGCTTACAGACTACAGCGATAAGCAGATGCCGCATCTGTCGGCGCTGATGGAGAACTACGGTGTGCGCGCCGCGGACGGTATTGTGATTGAAGGGAATGCGAACAACAGCGCTCCTGGATATGCCCACTATCTGCTGCCCAATATCCAATCCCATGAGATCACCACGCCGCTTATCAGCGGAAAGATGTATGCACTGATGCCAGTAAGCCAGGGCATTCTACCGTTGGATAGTTATCGCAGTACGCTTACGGTTACCAGTCTGCTCAAGACATCCGACGCAGCCTATTCCAAGCCGAACGCCTATAATTCCACAACCATGGAAAAGGAAAGCGGCGATATAAACGGCCCCTTCAATATCGGTGTGGCCGTTACAGAAAGCTTTGAGGGCAAGGAAACCAAGCTGGTCTGGTACGGCACAAGCAAATTCCTGGACAGTTCCGTCAACCAAATGGTATCCGGTGCCAATTACGATTTGTTCCTGAACTCCCTGGGCTGGATGACTGAGCGGACAAACAGCATCTCCATCCGCTCCAAGAGCCTGATGAGCGAAAAGATCACCGTGCCGGCCGGCGATGCCAGCATGTGGAGCATCGCCATCACCGTACTTCTGCCTTTGGCGGTCATCGGCATAGGCATCTTTGTCTTTGTCAAGAGGAGGAAGCGCTGATGAAAAAGGGAAAACGGTTGCTGCTGCTGACCGCGGTTATTGCCGTTTTCATAGCGGGTGCCCTTGTTTTAAAGAGCATGAATGCGGCCAGGGAAGCGGCAGACAAAGCGGCATCAACGGAAGAAAAGCCCGTGGTGCTTACAGTTCCTAAAGACAGCCTGACGGAAATCTCCTATACCAATGAAGGGGAGACGCTGCGCTTTACAAAGGCGGGGGACCAGTGGCAATATGCTTTTGATCCTGCTTTCCCGCTGAACGAAAGCAAGATTACCGCCATGGCGGATGCGCTGAGCAGCCTGACCGCCAGCCGAAAAGTGGCGGATACGCTGGATCAGGCGTAGGAGTATGGCCTGAAAACGCCATCCTGCACCGTTACCGCCGTCTTTAAGGACGGCACCAAACAAACGCTGTACTTTGGGGATAAGAACGCCGTCACAAACGATACCTATGTATATGTGGATGGCAGCCAGACGGTGTATACGGTGGCGTCCTCCGTTGCATCCAATTTCAGCAGCAAGCTATATGGCTTGATTTCCGACGAAGCTTTCCCGACCATTGATGCTTCTTCGATAAGCAATGTTGCCTATGCTGCAGCCGGCAAGAATCTGAAGCTGAGTTACTTTCCCCAAAGCTCTGATAAATCCTATTCCAGTATGTACACCTGGTTCTCGGAGGGGGAAAACGGTTCCCTGATGCCGCTGGATGACGGCAAGATAAGCACGTATCTTGAAGGCGTTACCGGCATTGCCCCGACGGGAACGGTGGATTATGACGCCACCCAAGATGAATTGGCTGCATATGGGCTGGATGCGCCGGCTGCAACAGTCACCGTGGATTATACCGCTTCCCATCAGGAGAGTGTGCCTAAGGCTACCGGGGCTGCGGCGCCATCTGTAACGCCTGCCGTATCTTCGTATGCTGCGGCGACGCCTGGATCTTCCACTGCTGCGCCGGAGGGAACGATTGTGCAAGCCTCGCCTTCTCCCACACCGGAAATGGAATCCATCACCGTAAAGGAACCCAAGAAAATCACTATCTCCATAGGCCGGCAGGCGGAGGATGGCTCCTACTATATGCGCCATACCGATTCCAAGCGCGTATTTACGATCAGCGGCGATACCTACGTTAAGCTCACGGATTTGGCATTGGAAAATCTGCGTACGGCCCAGATTTGCCTGATCCCTATTGATACCGTGGACGGATTGACATTTACCATGGAGGACAAGACAAGTGATTTTACCATAACGCGAACCAATGCCACGGACAAAGATGGCAAGACCACCACGGACACAGTGTACAAGATGGGGGATACGGAAATAGGGGAATCCGCCTTCAAGAACTTCTATACTTCGCTTATCTCTTTGGAAAAGGAAAAGATGACGGATCAAGCAGCTTCCGGCCAGCCTTATATTAAGGTCATATTCCATCGCAACACTGCAAACTTCAAGGAAATGACGCTGACGCTCTATCCTTACGACAGCAGCTTCTATATGGCTGAATTCAACGGTGAAAGCGGCATGCTGGTGAACAAGCGGGATGTGGAGGCGTTGATTGCCGCATATGAGGCGCTGGGAAGCTAATGAGCACCAAGGCTGGATAACAACAAGGAGATATATTAAACGAGGCCGCCATGGCAAATGGCGGCCTCCAATATTTAAGCAAAACTTTAATGTATCCTTGCCAGAATCATTGGTAGAAAACCATGGCATTTCAACAAGGCTGGCATAGGGCGGGGGCTTGCTCCCGCCGCAGGTAACGGCACAAAGCAATTCTGGCCTATGCACAGATGCATGAGAAACGGAGGCGGGAGCAAGCCCCGCCCTACGCTGAACCCATCGATGCATTCATAGTTTCGATAGGTATATTTACGTCTTCTTAAGAAAAGCCAGGGAGGGTTGACGCTTTGGTGGCCGAACCACAGGGGATAGCCCTTTGGGGTAATGTTTTTGCTTTGCAGAAAATCCAGCGCAGCGTCGATATAGGCATAGTCGTAGCGGTTCTTTTCAGGTACGGTGCGGCCGGCATAGAAGGGCAGCGTGGCAAAATCAAAGGCCTGGGCAAAAAACTTGGCATACTGTGCGCCGGGGGTGGTGAAGCGGGCGAAATTGCAGCCCAGCAGAAGGTCGTCCCTGGGGGCGGCGAAGGCTTTTTGTTGCGCACTTTCGAATAATGCGGCTTCCGCGGCATAGATGGCGTGGGAGAGGGCATATAGCCTGTTTTCCGGCGTGCTTACGCCCCGATCGGCCAAGTGGGTAAGTTCCTGTGCGGCATAGAGATGGCCCTGGGCAGTGGGGGAGAGGACGATGCCTTCGCTTAGGGTTTTTGCTTCCTTACAAATAGGCACGGTCTGCCTCGGATACAAAATCCACGAAGCCGCCCGTATATCCTTCACCCAGGTTATCGGCCATGACCCAGATATTGCCATACAGCAGCGGTTGATTTTGGCATGCACCATATAGGGCGTGCGGGTGACTGCCAGCTCCACCGTGCCATCCGGCAATATGCGCTGCCTTCGCTCGTCCGGCTCAAAATCCAAGGTGCTTGCGTATACCGATTCCAACTGGGGCTTAGGCAAAGCCGTGCCGCCGGGGCCGTCCAGCCGTACATGGATCCACTGCATATAAGAGCCTCCTATTCAAGTACAAAGCCTTCTGCCGTTAGATGAAGGATAACCAGGATGTATTGTCGAAGGACATTTTGTACGGCGGCCGGCAGTATCTGCTGGTGGCCCGGCGCGGGCACAAATTCAACATGCAGTACGCCACCCTGATCCCCATGGAAACCATGTGGAAGGATATGGGCCGGGCGCAGCTCGGCCTGGGATTGTTCCTGTTCGCGCTGAGCATCCCATGCATGGTGCTTACGATCTATTTTTCCAGGCGGCATACGAAACCCATCAAGGAATTGCGCTATCTGTTTTCCACAACGGTGCCGGGAAAGGATGACTTTGAAGCCATTCAAAGCGGCATCGAGGAACTTGTGGATAGGAATGAAGACCTGAATACGAGGCTGGATCAAAGCCTGCCTGCGCGCAAGGCAAACTTCATCAAGGATTTTGTGAAGGACCGGTATCCTTCGAGGAAGGATGCCGTAAAGGCCGCCGCTCAGCTGGATATGAATATCGACAAGGCCTGCTTCGCCGTCTCCCTGCTGGGCGCGCCGGTGAAAGACGCAAGCCTGCCGAACATGGAAAAGGTCACCGCGTTTTAAGAGGCGATGTGACGGGATATTATGTGGAGCTGCTGGCGCTGGAACATTCTGTTCGTGCGCTTTGCGGACAATGATGACGCGCTGGAGGAGTGGGCCTGGCGTGTGCAAAACATGCTTACATCATCGGAGGCGGGCGTGGCCGTGGCCATCAGCAACGTGCACCACGATTTCACACATGCTGGCAATGCCTATTTGGAGGCCAGCACCGCCTATGACAACAGGTTTGTGATGGGCAATGCCCATGTGCTGTGTTTTCATGATGTCAGTGCCGCAGCCAAGGATATTGTGCCCTTCACCCGCAGCTACCTGGACGGCTTCCGCAAGGCGCTTCGGGCAGGCGACGCAAGGGCGCTGAACTTCAGTGCAGTGCGCCTGTCGCTGGATTTTAAGGAACTCAGCGGCATGACACCATCGGAATACCTGCTCCTCTTGCGCATGGAAAAGGCAAAGGAGATGCTCGGCGGCACAAGGATGCCCATAAAGGACATCGGCCTTGCGGTTGGCTATTATGACGCTTCCGGCTTTATACGCAGGTTCAGGCAGCATATGGCCATGACGCCTGCGCAATACAGGCAGATGATAGGGCAAAAGGAAGACACGGCCATGAGCGTGTCTGAGTAATATGGAGGCTTTTTATGGATTACGTGAATGGATTGGTTATGGGCTTGAAGGTAGCGTATATCGGCGGCGGATCTCGTGGCTGGGCCTGGGGCTTTATGAAGGACCTGGCCATGGATGCGCAAATGGAGGGCCTGGTTCGGCTGTACGATATCGACCGGGACGCGGCGGAGAAAAACAAAATCATAGGGGATATGATTGCTGCTCATAAGGAAGCCAAATCCCGCTGGCGTTATGAAGTCAGCAGTACGCTGAAAGACGCCTTGTCCGATGCGGACTTTGTGGTAATCTCCATACTGCCAGGAACGTTTCAGGAAATGCGCTCGGATGTGCACTGGCCGGAGCGCTACGGCGTATGGCAGCCGGTGGGCGATACGGCAGGCCCCGGCGGGTTCATGCGCGCCATGCGCACCGTGCCAATGTTTGTGGAAATTGCGGAGGCGATCAGGGATTACGCGCCGGAAGCCTGGGTGATCAACTATACGAACCCCATGACCGTCTGCATGTGCACGCTGTACACGGTCTTCCCCGGAATCAAGGCGTTCGGCTGCTGCCATGAGGTATTCGGCACCCAAAAGCTGCTGGCAGCCATGCTGGAGGATATGGAAGGGATCAAGGGCGTCGACCGTACAGAAATTAAAACGGGCGTCACAGGCATCAACCATTTCACCTGGTTGTACAATGCAAGTTTCGAAGGCCAGGATCTGTTTCCACTGTACCGACGGTTTGTGGATAAGTACTATGAAACCGGCTTTATAAAGGGAAAAGACGAAAACTGGATAAACAATTCCTTCGAATGCTCCCACCGGGTCAAGTTTGACCTTTTCCGCCGCTATGAATTGATTGCCGCCGCAGGGGACCGGCATCTGGCGGAATTCATGCCACCCTGGTATTTGAAAGATCCCGAAACGGTTCGCTCCTGGGGGTTTGGCCTGACCACGGTGGACTGGCGGGAGGACGATTTAAAAAAGCGCTTGGCAAAGCGGGAGGCGCTGCTAAGTAGGAAAGAGCCTGTAGTGCTGGACGGCTCCGGCGAGGAGGGCCACCTTTTGATCAAGGCGCTGCTGGGCCTTGGCGAAATGGTTTCCAACGTCAATATCCCCAACCGGGGTCAGGTTGAGAACCTGCCCAAGGATGCGGTGGTAGAAACAAACGCGCTGTTCCGCCGCAATGAGATCGCCCCCATATTTGCCGGCGCGCTGCCCAAAGGGGTGGACGCTCTTGTCACACGGCAGGTGATAGGGCAGGAGAATACAGTGAAAGCTGCCACGAACTGCGATTATGCCCTAGGCCTTGCAACTTTTTTGAATGATCCGCAGATGGCGGCTGTCGGCCCGAAAGACGGAGAAAAAATGTTCCGGGAGATGCTGCAAAACACAAAGGAATATCTGACCAAGAAATGGAAGGATTCTCTTCGGTAATATATCAATATAAAAAGCAGCCTGCCAAATGTCCTTCATTAAAGCATTTGGCAGGTTTCTTTTTTTTCTGCCCTGACAACTGGCTGTGCGAAAAGCATTCCAAGGCTTCTCCTTGAGGGGAAGCTGTCGACGAAGTCGATTGTTGAGGTGGTAATGGATCGTAAGTATTCGCGGTCAAACACCTCATCCGTCGCTGCGCGCCACCTTCCCCTCAAGGGGAAGGCTTCAAACATGTATCCTACACCTGTTTTCATCCCTTGGGGTGATGACTGTATCATGGGTATCTAACCCGATGATATTAATGAATTGAAAGGTATATTTTTGGAGGTTCATACCTTCCTCCAACTTGCCGATAGAGGAAGCGAAACGGGCGATTAATAATCGCCCCTACAACGCTGTGTGTTTGTTGACTTCCATGCTGTGGCTTATAGGAGCCGGAAGGAAAGCCAATACATCTTTGCAGCTGTAGGGGCTCCGAAACCCCGACCCCGCCAGTGGCTCCGTAGCCGAGGCGCCGCCTGTGGCGGATGAAGCGAGGCGGAGGAGGCTGGCGAAAAGGAGCAGTGCGAGCGGCAGCGAAGCAATGCGACTATTGAGCCAGATGGAGAGATAAGGGAGGGGTAGAGGAGGCTGGCGAAACAGGCTCCGGAATCGAGCGCCGCCAGTGGCGGATGAAGCGAGATAAAGGAGGCCGGCGAAACAAGCGATGCAAGCGGCAGCGCAGCAGTGCGCCGATTGAGCTGGATGGTAGTGCGAACGGCAGTGAGCAATGCGCCGATTGAGCCAGATGGGCACTTATCAATCGCCCGCTTGTGCCGGTTCATTTCAGCAACGTTTTTTCGGATCAAATGCCGGCTGTAGTGCTAAAAATTCGTGCTTAATAAGAGACCTTTAGCGTTTTGATCTCAAATGGCCGGAAGGTGAGGGCAACGGATTTCCCAGCCTCCAAAGCCTCCTGCTCCTCCTCCAGCATATTGGTAAGTGCAAGGCCCTTTACCGTATGCCCGAAGGAAAGGGTGGCATTCACATACGCGCCGGTGGATTCGTACAGCCGCAGGATATAGGCACAGCCGGCATCCTCGCAGGGCTTTACCGTCTCAACGATGACACCCGGCGTATCCACGCTCAAAAGGGCGGGCAGCACATTGGTGCCATCCTTTACAAGCGGCAGGTAGTTGAAGCAGTAGGCGGGCTGCACCACCGTTTGGGAGGAGAAGCCGCCTTCGTGGGGCAGTATGGCATACCGGCATACATGGCGGCCCTTGTCGCCTTCACGGTCCGGGCGCTCGCCGCCCTTGTGCAGCGACAAACGCATGGAGCCTTCACGCACGGAGAGGCCGTACTTGCAGTCGTTTAAAACTGCCAGGCCGTACCCGAATTCCGACAAGTCGGAATATTTATGGTTGCAGGTTTCAAAGCGGGCCTTTTCAGTGGTGTTGCTCCTGTGGTTGCTGCGCCTGATGTAGCCAAACTGAATTTCATTACGCACCCCGTCACAAAGGAGCGCCGTATCAAATGCGGCTTTCAGGAAACGGTGGCTGTCCTGCCAGTCCATGACGGTATCAAAAGCCACGAGGGGCGAATCGGCGGAGAACACCATGTCCTGGGTGATGGTGGTCAGGTCTGTGATCCTGTACACGCTGCGGATGCGCGCTTCCACGGGTCCCAGGGCGATGACTTCACGGCTTACAAGGCGGCCTGAATCGCGGAATTTATCCTCCAGGTCGGCGTCAATATCCCAGTTGTCCCAGGCTGCGGGCAGGTCTTCCGCCACCAGGAAGGTATTGAAGGCGTATCCATCCTTGGCGACAAGTTCCCGGGTTGTTTTCAGATCTATAAAGGATGCAATGGCCCCGCTTTCATTGAAGCGAATTTTAGCAAAGGGAGTGGTCAGCGTACCGCCTTCCATGCGGAAGGGTACAGCGTCTTCTTTCGCCTCGCCCTTTTCCCAGCGGAGGGCCAAAGAGCCGAAAGACGGAAGTACGGTGCCTGATACGGCCAGCATCTCCCGCCCCTCAAGATCAGAAAATTGCTGCTGATGATACCCGCCGGCAATGTGCATGCCGGGCTGTGCTTTAAGATATACCGTATCCTGCCGGTCAAAGGACAGGGTATTGAAAAGCGTGACGGTATCGCCTTCATCTTGCCCGGAAATCAGCCTCTGCGCCTGTTCCCTGGCGTATGATATCGCCTGGGAGGTTTCGGCGATGGACTGGGCATGGGCGCTGTGGATGCAGGTGCCAGGCAGGATATCATGAAACTGGTTTGTAAGCAGCGTGTTCATCAGGGGACGTATGTTTTCCCCGTCAGCAGGTTTTGAACGGAACACCGCATTCCGAACAGTCAGCATCTCCAAGTCATGCAATGCGATCTCCAGCAGCCTGTTGTTGCGCTTGATGGTATGCTGGTTGGTAAGCGTGCCCCGGTGAAGCTCAAGATACAATTCTCCCGCATACAGCGTAGGCTCTCTGATCTCGCTCTCCAGCTTTTGCATGAAGCTGCTGACGCTGATATGCCCGGAGCGCGGAACACCTTCCAGATCGCCTATACGCCGGCTCATCTCTATCATTTCAAACTCAGGCCCACCGCCCCCATCGCCCTTGCCGTAAGAAAACAGACGCATAGGAGAAACCATCTTCTCTTCTATGGGGTTTTTCATCGCCGGCCCGCCGCTTGTGATCTCCAGCAGCGTGGAAGGGTCCGGCCCCTGATGGGTGAGGTTCAAGTGGGTAAGCACCCTGGTGCCGTCCAGCCCCTGCCAATAGAAGGAGGTATAGGGGAAACGGTTGGTATCGTTCCAGGCCATTTTGGTGGTCAGGAAGTATTTCACATCGCACCCCTTCATGATTTGAGGGATGGCATAGCTGTAGCCAAACGTGTCCGGCAGCCAGAAGGTGTCGGCTTTGTAATTGAAATATTTTTGCGTGAACTTCTGGCCCCAAAGGAACTGGCGCAGCAGATATTCGCCGCCGGTCAGGTTGCAGTCGCATTCCACCCACACGCCGCCGTTGGGTTCGTACCGCCCCTCCTTCACACGCTGTTGTATGCGCGCAAAAAGCTCGGGGTAATGCACCCTGATCCAATCGCTGTGCAGGGCGGAGGATTGGACAAAGGTATACTCCGGATATTCGTCCATCAGGTTCATTTGGTTGGCATAGGTGCGGGCGCACTTTTTCACCGTTTCCGAAATGGGCCACAGCCAGGCGGTATCCATATGGCTGTGCCCGGTGAGGCCCACGTAAGGCGCTGTGGGCCCGTTCTTTTTTTGAAGCTGTTCTTTTAGCAATGGGTGCGTTTCCCTAAGGGCATTTCTGAAGTCCGCTTCCGAGGCCTTATCCGGATCGTAATAGAGAAGCGCGTGCACCTTGGAAAGCGTGTAAAGGATGTCCGCCCTGCGGAAGCTGTCTTCATGCAGCGCCTGCGAAAGCGTGGTAAGAGTCCTTAAATCAAACAGGTATTCCATCAATTCATCGTCCCGAAGGCACACGTCAACAGGGCCGATGGGGTAGGTATAGTCATCATAGGATTCCTGGGTAAGGGGCTGGGTGCCCGGCATGTCGTGAAAAGCGTAATACTCCAGGGCAATTTCAATATTCGCCCCCGCCTTTGCGTTTGTGACGAAGCGGTTGCAGTAATGGTTGCCGTGGCTGCCTACCAGTATTTTGTTGGCAATATTGCTGTGAATCCTTCCGTCCACCCAAAGCGTGGCTTCATAGCCGCCGATGCGGGGGTAAAGGAACAGGTTCTTCCCGGTAAGTTCCCGGGGGACCTCATAGGCGCCAAGGAACCAGCCGTATTGGGATTCCCCGCCCCAGCGGCCGCTTTCCGGCAGTGGGCCGAACTCATATTCTTCCGGGATATGATGAAGGGAATCGGCAGTTTGAAAAAAGCGGACGGGGACTTCACCCACTTTTTGAAACAGAAGAAGCGAAAGGGTATTTTCCAACCTTTTCAGTTTGGCCAGCGTTTGATTCATGCTTTTTTCGGCAAGCATTTGCGTTCTCCTTTGTGGTTACTTTCCGTTTTTGGGACATTCCCCGGTTGTGGTTCCTACCATGAGCTTTGTAGGGACAACAATATTCTGTGCCGGTTTTACGGAGCCGCCC
>JAEZJP010000174.1 GCA_023415715.1 Bacillota bacterium | reverse complement strand
CCCCAATATGTTTCCGGGTATGTGCGCCCTGGCCAACGCCAGCGAAAAGATGAATTCATTCGGCTATTTCGCGTTTCAAAACCTTGAATTCCGCAATATCCAATCCCAATACAAGCCCGCATACGGGGACTATGTAAATCCCCTCGTATCAGTCCGGCGCATGGTTGCGGACGAGATAGACGCCTGTGCCCGAAAAAGCAAGTTAAAGTCTGCCTGCAACACCTTTTGGAAGGTGGATTACAAGTACGCCGGCGTACAGGTGATGTGTCTGGAAAATGACCATGGGGTTTTGATCATACGCATCACCGCCACTTATTCTTGGGACGACCCGAAGCTTATCAACAACAGGCTCGGCGGCGAAAGCCCGGAATTTCAACAATACATCCTGCGGCATTTGTGGGGCTGCACAGGCTGTTCCACATCCCACCTTGGTGCTTTTGCGTTTGTTTTGGGTCATAAACGGCGGTTATGCATGGGCGGTGGGATTGGCTTCCGGTGGACAAATCCCTCACATGAGGATGTGGACGCCATCCGCAAATGTTTGACGTTCCGCTGCCAGATCATTGAAGAACTGAAGGAGAAATAATATAAGTTTTTCAGGTTAGGGTACGGGGAAGGGCATTTTTTCAAAAAGGCCCTTCCCCGCTTCCAATCCGGAATTGCTCCCCTTGTATCCGTTCCCGGTTTATGGTAGCATGTCCCTGGAAGGCAAGGTGTGGAAACGATGAAAGACTTGCACATGGCGCGCATTGCCGCCGTATCCCCGAAGGTTTATTTAGGTGACTGTAAAAAAAATGCCGCGGAAATCACTGCCTGGCTGCCAAAGTTAAACGAAGAGCAGGTTCAGGCGGCGGTATTTCCCGAATTATGCTTGACCGGCTATACATGCGGCGATTTGCTGCTGAATGAGACATTGCAGCGGGAGGCGGCCAACGCCTTATTTGAGTTGGCTTCAAAAACGGGACCCATGGCTGTGATCGTGGGGCTGCCCCTGTCCAACCAGGGCCGGCTTTATAATTGTGCCGCCGTTTTGCAAAACGGAAAGGTCAGGGGCATAGCAACCAAGCGTTACCTGCCCAATGGCGGCGAGTTTTATGAGACCCGCTGGTTCAAAAGCGGCAGGTATGCGCCGGAAACCGTTGTTTTAAATGGCAAAACGATCCCCTTCGGCATGAACCTTCTGTTTGATACGGATGAATTCCGTTTCGCCATAGAAATCTGTGAGGATTTGTGGGGCCCTAATCCCCCCTCCAGCGCCTATGCCCCGGCCGGCGCGGAGATCATTTTCAATCCCAGCGCCAGCAATGAGCTGGCCGCCAAGCACGATTACCGCAGGGAACTACTGCGCCAGCAAAGCGGCCGCTGCTTCTGCGGCTACGCTTACGCAGGGGCCGGTTATGGCGAATCCACCACCGATCTTGTATTCTCCGGTTTCTGCGGTGTTTACGAGAACGGGCGCACTTTGCGGGAATCGCCCCGGTTTAAGCCGGAAGGTTCCTGCGCCATCGCGGATGTGGACATCCAGCGCCTGCGTTACCAGCGTCAGCGCACCGGCAGCTTTTTTGACAGTGACTGTGCCGATATGCGTACTGTTCCCCTGGATAAACCGGACTCCTTCACGCTGCCGTTTAAACGGCCCATTCCGCCTTTGCCCTTTGTGCCGGAGGAAAACGGGCGCATTCATCGGTGCGACGAGATCACCTCCATCCAGACCATCGCCCTTTTCACGCGCTTGAGCGCGGCGAACCTTCGCAAGCTGGTGGTGGGCATCTCAGGCGGGCTGGACAGCGCACTGGCACTGCTGGTGGCCGCCAGGGCCTTCCGCGAAATGGGCTTGCCGCCTGAAAACCTGCACGCCATCACCATGCCCGGTTTTGGCACCGGCCAGCGCACGCGCAAAAACGCCATGCTGCTGATGGAAGCCTTGGGCTGCACCATACGGGAAGTGGATATCACCCCTGCCGTGCGCCAGCATTTTACAGATATCGGTCAGGATGAAAGCGTGCACGACGTAGCTTATGAAAACAGCCAGGCCAGGGAACGTACCCAGATATTGATGGATTATGCCAACCGCATCGGCGCGCTGGTTTTGGGCACCGGGGACTTGAGCGAGTCGGCGCTGGGATTTTCCACCTACAACGGCGACCACATGAGCATGTACAATGTCAACTGCTCCATCCCCAAAACACTGGTGCGTACCCTGGTGAGATACCTGGGCGATAACGTGTTCGGAGGCGAAGTGCAAAAGGTGTGCGAGGATATCATTGACACGCCTATCTCCCCGGAACTTTTGCCTGTGGACAAGGGGGAGCTTCAGCAGCGCACAGAGGAAATTCTGGGGGATTACGCGCTGCATGATTTTTTCCTGTACCACATGATGGATTCCGGCAGCTCCCCCGACAGGCTCTATGCTTTTGCCCGGCAGGCTTTTGAGAACGTTTATGCGGATGATGCCATTTTTAAAGCGCTGAAGCTTTTTTTGCGCAGGTTCTTTACCCAGCAGTTCAAGCGGAGCTGTATGCCCGACGGTCCCAAAGTGGGCAGCGTGAGCCTTTCGCCAAGAGGTGATTGGCGCATGCCCAGCGACATGGCGGGGGCCGCCTGGGCGGAATGGGCACCAAAGGAATAAAACACGGAAAACCTAAGGAGATTTTGTACGAATGATACGTTTGGAACGCACGCACAAGGATGATCCCCGCTTTCTTAACCTGGTATCCTTATTGGACCGGGATCTTTCCGTTAGATATGAGGACGGCAACGTCTCATATGTGCCTTTCAACACACTGGTCAAAATCACAGCCGTCGTCCTGGCCTTTATTGACAGCGAAGCTGTTGGCTGCGGCGCTTTCAAGCCTTTTTTGGAAAACAGTGTGGAAATGAAGCGGGTGTTTGTTAAGCCCGCCTTTCGCGGCCGGGGCATCTCCAAGCGTGTAATGGCGGAGCTGGAAACGTGGGCTTCCGAAAAAGGATGTACCCGGGCTGTTCTGGAGACCGGCATAAATCAGCCGGAAGCCATATCGCTGTATGAAGGCATCGGCTACCGCCGCAGGGACAATTTTGAGCCATATGTAGGGCTTACGGAAAGCATCTGCTTCGAGAAGCCTCTCTTCCCTTCGATCCCTTTTCAAGGAGGAAGCAACATGATCAGGCCTTATGATAAGGAGGACCTTTCAGACAGCGTACAAATGCTGATGGCCGCCTATAACGGCGAGCCCTGGGGTAACCATTGGACGGAGGAAACGGGCTCCCGGTACCTTTCGGAGTTTACGGCTTCCCGGGATTTTGTGGGCTGGGTTGCCCTGGAAGACGGAAAGCCGGCCGGCGTGCTGCTTAGCCACAGGCAAACCTGGTGGACCCAGGATGAGCTGTACGTGGATGAGCTTTTTGTACATCCCGATTTTCAGGGCAAAGGCCATGGCAAGCGCCTTTTGCAGACTGCGGAGGAGCACTGCATAAAAAACGGCCTGGCGGGTGTCACGCTGCTCACCAACCGGCATATGCCGGCTTTGGCCTTTTACCAGCAGAACGGGTATACGGTCGGCGATCATGTGATCTTCCTGTATAAGGTGGTTTCCCCCAGATAGACGGTATATATGCGGGAAGTGGGCTTTTTGAAAATATCCCCCTTCCCGCTTCCATCCCGAAAAACTTCATATATTATCATATATAATGCTTTAATTTCCCATCTATTTAATGCTTGCCAGATTTAAGCCTGTTAATAGCATAACTTCATCCGGCAGTTGCAACATATACAATGATATAGGAGAGCGCCATGAAAAAGGCCCTGTTTTGGGATTTTGACGGCACCCTTGTGAAAAGCCCGCACCTTTGGAGCACTTCGCTGCTTCGTGCCTTGAAGGAAGCATGGCCCGGCTGTATATGCACGCTTCAAGATGTACGCCCTCACTTGCGCAGCGGCTTTCCATGGCATACGCCCGGCCAGGATCATTCCCGCATGACGGGGGAGGTCTGGTGGGAGACCATGTACAGCCATTTTGAAAAGGTGTGCATTGCGCTTGGCGCGCCTGATTTGGCAGCGGTCCGGGCTGCGAGGTACATTCGTGAAATTCTTCTTCTTACGGAGAATTACGCTTTATATGATGATACCCTGCCCGTTTTGCAAAAGCTTGATGAATTGGAATTTTCGCAATACATCGTTTCCAACAACCATCCCGATCTGCGCAAGGTACTTATTGATCTTGACATTGCACCCTGCTTTACGGATGTCATTGTCTCCGGGGAAATAGGCTTTGACAAGCCCAGGAAAGAGATTTTTGAGTGTGCGCTGCAAAGGGCCGGATATCCGGACATATGTTTTATGATCGGTGACAATCCTGTGGCCGACGGGGAAGGGGCGGCAAAAGCAAACATTCCCCCGCTGCTTGTTCATATAAAGGAGCAATGTGATTATCCCGTTTTTGATACGCTGAGTGAAGCTGCCATATATATTCAGGAGGCATTGTATGCAGATACGCATTATGGCAACGGATGACTATGAAAAGGTGTATGAACTGTGGGAAAGTATGACGGGCGTAGGTCTGAATGATACAGATGACGCAAAAGCAGGCATTGCCCGGTTCCTTAGGCGCAATCCCTCCTCCTGCTTTGTGGCGGAGGAAGGGGAAAGGTTGGTTGGTACGATACTCGCCGGCCACGATGGGCGCAGGGGGCATATTTACCACTTGGCGGTGCATCCGGATTTTCGAAGGCTGGGCATCGGCCGGGATTTGGTTCAGGCAGCCCTTAATGCGCTAAAAGCGGAGGGGATCACCAAAGCGCTGCTGGTGGTGTTTAAAGCGAACAGCGGCGGAAACGAGTTCTGGGAAGCCCAGGGCTTCACCGCAAGAAACGATCTGATATACCGGAACAAAAGCATCAAAAGTGAAAGTACCTAAAGCGATACGTAAGTGGCTTCCCGGAGGGGCCATGCTATGAAGCAAGTCAACGCACCCTTGATACTTTCGCAGGCGTTTCCGCCTTCCCCGCCTTGCAGCTGTGATGTCTGCAAGTCATACTGCAAGCGCCCCGGCTGGTGGACGGTGGAGGAAGCTTCAATGGCTATCGATGCCGGATATGCCATGCGCATGATGCTGGAGGTGCCAAGAGATTTTTCCTTTGGCGTGCTGTCTCCCGCCTTTTTCGGCTGCGAGGGCAGTTTCGCTTTGCAGGAGTATGCCAAACGCGGTTGCTGCTTTTTGAAAAACGGGCTTTGCCAACTGCACGGTACCGGCTTTCAGCCGCTGGAATGCCGCTTTTGCCATCATGACCGGCGTGGGCAGGGTACATTATGCCACGGCGCCATCGAAAAAGACTGGCACACCCCGATGGGGCAGCGCCTGGTGCTTAGGTGGGCTGCGATGACAAACCTGTGGCAGCGGCATGGAATGAGATTTTAATTTCCATACGTGATACTTAGTATACTTTTCGTCCTGAAAAGAAAGGAGCTTTTCCATGAACATCGGCATTCTCGTTCACTCCATGACGGGTCATACGCTTTCCGTTGCGCAAAGAATTGAAAAGAAGCTCATGGAGCAGGGCCATACATGCCATATAGAACGCGTCAGCGCCCGGGATGAGGAGTCACTCAGCAAGGGACAGGTGATGCAGCCTATTCAATTGATCAGCCCACCGGACCCTCTGGTTTATGATGCGCTGATCCTCGGCGCGCCGGTATGGGGCTTTTCCCTGTCCAAGGTCATGAATGCCTATATCGACCGGCTTCCCAAGCTTTCCGGGAAAAAGGCCGCCTGCTTCATCACCCAATCCATCGCCTATCCCATCTTTGGCGGGAACCGTTCTCTTAGGCAGATGAAGGCTGACTGTCAGCAAAAAGGGGCATCCCTTTATGCTTCCGGCATCGTTAATTGGTCCAATTCCCGGCGTGAGGAACAGATAGAAAACCTGGTTCAATCTTTTGCTCAAATCGGATCATAGAAACGAATGATTTGTCATTTGATACAAAATGTAATTTTTACCTGAAAACCCTTTACAGGGTTTTCTTTTATGGATATCATGGAATATGTTTGAGCCTTGATATGGTTGGAGGGATCAAAAGTGAGACCGTTTTTGTGCCGTGCGCTCGCGCTGTGCCTTATGGTTGTGCTGCTGCCCGGTTTGGCAGGAGCGCAAAGCTTGCGTGGGTATGATGCCAAGGCGGGCTATCAATATATCGCTTTGGGTACCTGGCCCCAGGGGGAAAACGGCGAAGCCGCGCCCATCCTATGGCGTATTTTGTACGCCGGTGATAACGAATCCCTGCTGCTCAGCGAATACATTCTGGGGAACCATTGCGTTCATGCGGTATATGAGGATTATGTGGATTTCGGCGGCGTATGGAAGCTGACGGACATGTATGACTTTTTGAATGAGACCTTTCTGCCCAAAGCCTTTACGGAGGGCGAGCAAGCGCTGCTTTTAAACAGTGAGGAGTTGGGAACCGTCTTTCTTCCTTCCAGTGAAGACTTGAGCAATAAAGCCTATGGATTTTTAAACAATAAATCTCGCATGGGCAAGGGAACAGCCTATGCCCTGGCCAACGGATTGTTCAAATATTCCACCAAGTACAGCCCCTACTGGACCCGTACCCAATCCACCACGCTCATTTCCGGGGCCCGGTGCTTAAAGGTAAGCGGCAGCCTGGGCTATATCCGCGTGGTGGTGGAAAACCTAGGCTGGCGGCCTGCCTGCCGTTTGAACCTTGACGCGGCGGAAATTGTATCCGGCGAAGGCACGCTGGAATTTCCCTTTGTGTTGTCCTTCAAGGAAAGGCCTTAAGGATGATGATAAAAAAAATTGCCTGCTTATTCCTTTGCGCAGTCCTTGTGACGTGCCTGATGCCGGCGTTTGTTCAGGCGGAGGCGGCTGAGGCCGAGGATATTACCGCGCTGGCTGAAATATCGCCCCGCTCCCCCAAGCATGGCCTCAAGTCCATCTCCGACCGGAAGTACACCACGCCCTGGGAAACGGCTGAACGCAAAGACCCTTATGTGCAGGTGGTCCTCCCTGAGGATAAGCCCTGCTCATCTCTTTATGTTTGCTTCGGCAAGATGCCTACCTCCTGGGAAGTACAGACGCTGGACGGTGACAAGTGGGTCACGCTTAAGCAAGGGGATACAAGCTACCTGCACGCGTTTATTCAGCTGCCCAAACCCATAACAAGTTTGCGCATCACAGTAACGGACAAGAAAAAAACCTCCCTGCTTCTCAATGAGTTGTTCCTGTTTGGTCCCGGTGAGGTTCCCGGCTGGGTGCAAAAGTGGGAACCCACGGAAGAGAAGGCAGATCTGCTGGTTCTGGTGGCGCACCCAGACGATGAGCTTTTGTTCATGGGCGGCACGATTCCCCATTACGCGGTATCGCTTAAAAAAAAGGTGGTTGCCTGTTACCTGACGCCCTCCAATACCACCAGGAGCAGTGAACTGCTCAATGGCCTGTGGTCTATGGGTGTGCATACATATCCGCTGATCGGCCCCTTCGGTGACCGTTATAGCGGCAATGTGAAAAGCGGATATGACAAATGGGGCGGCAAGGAAAAGGTGCGGGATTATGTGATGGGCGTCATCCGAAAACTGAAGCCGGATGTGATTGTGACCCATGACGTGAACGGGGAATACGGCCATGGCGCCCATCAGACGTGCGCCGATGCGGCGATTTATGGCGTGGAGCACAGCGCCGATCCAAACGCAGACCCCGCTTCTTTTGAGCAGTACGGCTCCTGGGACGTTCCGAAGCTGTACCTGCACCTCTATCCTGAAAACGCAATCGTTATGGATTGGCGGACTCCTGATCCTGCCCTTAACGGCCGCTCTCCGCTTCAGGCCGCCAAGGATGCCTACGCGCTTCACATGACCCAGCAGAACGCGGGTTCCGCGGTAATAGGCAAGGATTTTGAGGTCACGGACGAGGGGGAGTTTTCCTGCAGCCGTTTCGGGCTGTACCGTTCCCTGGTAGGACCGGATGTTCAGAAGAATGATTTTTTCGAAAACATACCATGAAAATGGAGGTCTCGTTTCGCCCATGCAATGCAAAAAATGGATTCCCGCGCTGTTCATAACCCTGCTCATGCTGCTGCCCATCGGGGCTCTGGCCCTTGCAAACGCTCCGGCCGCCTCGACCGTAAGGATCAGAGCCGCCGCCACACCCAAGCCTGCCAAAACACCCAAACCTACCAGAACACCAAAGCCTACCAAAACGCCCAAGCCCACCGCCACGCCACAGCCTACCGTAAGGCCTGTGAATTTCCCCACACTGCCCCCCACCAATGAAAAGGGATTTTTGCAGGAGGGGGAATTCGTGTACGAGAACGCGGACGAAGGTCTGTGGATGTACGCTTCCCCTACGCTGCGGGTGCAGATCGAACGGGTGAAGGATCCCAATAAAGTGCTGGTATGGTATGAGGCCGAAATCTGGAGCGATGTTGAAGCGGGTGAAAAGTTCGCCGCAATTCCTTTTGACAAGGAAAAGTGGGGCGAATCAAAGCATGTGGAGCCGGAGCGTATCGCTGCGGAAAACAAGGTGGTATTCGGCATGAACACCGATTATTACACCTACCGTACCGCCAGCAAGGGTGCGCTGATGGTAGGCATCATTATCAGGGACGGGAAAATCATCAGCGAAAAGACCTCGGTGTATCCCAGGTTCCGCTTTCCCCCTTTGGATACGCTTGCCCTCTTGCCCGACGGTTCCATGGATGTATACCGCTCCGACGAAAAGACCGTCCAGCAGTACCTTGACATGGGCGCAAAAGATGTGTTTGCTTTCGGACCCATCCTGGTAAGGGACGGGAAAACCAACCCGGATGTGCTGGAGTTCAGCTATGGGCAGACCAAGCAGCCCCGCTGCGCCATCGGCATGATCGAGCCGGGGCATTATTATGCCGTGCTGGTGGAAGCCAGGCTGAAAAAGGAAAGCATTGGCGTCAGCGTGCCCGAATTGATGGATATGATGCTGGCGGGAGGCTGCAAAACAGCCCTTAACCTGGATGGCGGCCAGACGGCGGTAATGCTGTTCATGGGCAAACAGGTAACGCGTATCGGCTCCTACTCCGGCGGAAAAACCTCACCCCGCAGCACGACGGAGATCATAGGCATCGGCCGCTCCGAACAAGTTGCGCCCTTGGAAGACTGAAACTCTATTAGTTATAAAAAAAACAACAGCGAATACCATGGACGGCTTCATCGCAAGAAGAAGCCGTCCACTTTTTTATGGAAGCTAACACAGTTATTCGACCCATCAATTCAATGTTGCCGGCCTCCTTTGTATATGCATGCTGTGCGGCCGAAAGAATAAAAAGGAAAAGGGATCTGAAAGGGAGCAAAATGAAGCGTGAGCATGAATTGGTCATTGGCCCTCATATTTCCACGGCCGGAGGGTATATGAAAGCCGCGGAAAATGTGGTTGCCATGGGGGCCAATACTTTTCAGTTCTTCTCAAGAAATCCAAGGGGATCAAGCTTCAGGCCATATGATCCAAAGGATGTGGAAGTATTTCAGTCTTTAAGATGTATGAATCATTTTGGACCAATACAGGCCCATATGCCCTATACGGTCAATATTGCAGGCAGCAATCAAACAGTGTATGAATTCAGCAAGCGGGTTCTGACAGAAGATATCAGGAGAATGGAAGATTTGCATATTGAATATCTTGTGCTTCATCCCGGCAGCCATTTGGGCCTTGGCATTGACGAAGGATTAAAACAAGCGGCAGATGCGCTGAATGAAGCGATCTGCGGAAATGAGAAGATAACGGTATTGCTTGAGACCATGCCCGGCAAAGGAACGGAGGTAGGTTTTAGGTTCGAGCATTTGAAGCAGCTGTTGGAATACGCAACATGCAAAAGCAAACTGGGAATTTGCATGGATTTATGTCATCTGTACTCATCCGGATATAACATCAAAGATAGTCTGGATTCCGTTTTGGAAAATATGGACCGCCAAATTGGTTTGTCAAAGCTCAAAACGGTACACCTGAATGACAGCCTGTTTCCGCTTGGCTCCAGAAAAGACAGGCATACTCCCATTGGGGAGGGCGAAATAGGTTTGAAAGCGGTTATAGATATGATGAAGCATCCATATATAAGGAATCTCCCGTTTTATCTTGAAACGCCTTTGGATAATGAGGGGCATAAAAGAGAAATAGAAATGATTCAAAACGCTTGGGCAGGCTGAAAGTGCCTTTATGGTACGCATTTTTTACGTAATATGTTAGTTGTCTTCTTAGCCGGGGGTCTTTGTTGTTTGGCAAACTCATTGATCTTCGCTCTAGGGCCGTAGAATTTTTTTATGCTCAAATACTTACCTTTCAGGAATCATTCAAATTGTTCCGCAATACCGCTCCCGCCCTTTTCTTTAAGGCGGAACTTTTTGAAAAACCCAAGCTTCGTTTCCGATACGATCACTGAGAAAAAGATCATTAAGAAGCCGGCTGCCAGACGCAGCGTCAGCGTTTCTCCGTAAAAAACCATGGAGAAGGCTACACCGAAAACCGATTCCAAGCTCAGCAGTATGGAAGCTGCCGCCGGATGCGTGTACTTCTGGCCCACATTCTGCATGAGCAGCGCGCCGGTGGTGGCAAATACCGCCAGGTATATAAGCCCGTACCAGCTTGCGGCCGGAATATCACCGGGGAAAATCTCCGTGGCCATGGAGACGGACAAGCAGCAAACGGCGGCAGCGCCAAATTGCACAAGCGTCAATAACACCGGATCCTCGTCCTGGCTCACCCGCGCCACCACAACAATATGCACGGCATAAATGATACCCCCGGCCAATGTCAGCGCATCGCCCATGCCTATGGAAAAACCGCCCGTCAGGGACACAAGCCCGATCCCTCCAAGGCACAGCACGCCGGCCAGACAGTTATAAACATCAGGCCTTTTTTTGGTGACCATCCAGAATAAAAAGGGCACCACTATACAATAGATCGCCGTCAAAAAGGCATTCTTGCCCGGCGTTGTACTTTTCAGGCCCAGGGTTTGCAGCGTATAAGCGGCAAACAGCAAAACACCCAGTAGTGTGCCGCGGCTTAACGTTTTGCGCGTGATGTTCTTTACCCGCTTAAAAAAGATCAGGCACAAAAGCCCGCAGCCTATGGTGAAGCGTATCGCCAGCAGCGCAAACACGGGGAACACGTCCACCGAATTTTTCATAACAAAAAAAGAACTGCCCCATATCAGCGAGGCGGTCAACAGCGCCAGCTTGCTGAGTGTTGAATATTTTTTCATAACACATTTTTGGGGGCTTTGCCCCCAATCCCCCACCCAAGGGATATATCCCTTGGGAATCCCAGATTTTTATGAACAATCTATTCTACCATATTCAGGCGGCAATAGATGCGAAAATGTAAACTTTTGCAGTTCCCTGCATAATATAGGGATTCTCAAGGGATAAAATTCCGCAAGCTCAATCGTCGCGTTGGTCGCTGCCGCTCCCATCGCTCGTTTCGCTTGATTCATCCGCCCTGCCCTATTCCGCCACCGGCGGGGCAAGGCTTCTTCACCTTTCGCGGTGGGGGCTGGGGAGGCAGAGCCTCCCCAGTATTACCTCCTCGTCAGTGAGCCCAGCAAACCCCGAACCAGCGTACGGCCTACCTCCCGGCCTATGCCGCTTAAGGCGCTGTTCTTCAGCCGGCCCAGGGCGGAATCGTTCCTCCGGGCGCGCTCCGCCCGCTCATCCCGCAACGCGTCTGATGTACGCCTGCGTTCCTCGGCCAATTGTTCCTTTTCAGCCTTCCTCTGCTCTTTTTCCTGTTTGTTCAAAGCATAGGGCGCCGCGGGGGAAGCAGGCACATAATTTCCGGTGTCCGGGTCTTTGTTAACAGCCATCATCTGCTGCACATATTGTCCGCTGGCAGCATCGTACTTAAGTACCGGCATCATTTCGGGCCGGGCAGGCGCCGGTGCCTTAAGCTGCAGTTCCGGCTGGGATGAAAGGGTTGGTATTTGCTTGCGTACATACTGGCCTGTGGCCGCATCAAAGATCATGAAACCCTGGGAGGGCTGTACCGCCGGCTGCTGCGCAGGCGGAGCGGCGATGACGTTTGGCACGGGCGCCTGTACAGGTGCAGCCTGCCCGCGGCCGCCAAGGAACACACGGGCCAGCATTTCATAGGCGCTTTCCCTGTCGATAGCCTCCTCATACTTGCCATAAAAAGGGCTGGTTTCAATAAAAGTTTTGCGAAGCGAGGGATCAATCGCCCCAAAGGAAGCCTGGGGAGGCAGGATGGCAGCCCGGGCTACCACGCCCGGCGCACCCTGCGCATCCAGGAAGGATATAAGCGCTTCTCCCGTTTTCAGCTCGGTAATGGCTTTCTCTGTATCGAAGGCCGGGTTGGTCCTGAAGGTTTGCGCCGCCGCCTTCACTGCTTTTTGATCCAGGGGCGTAAAAGCGCGCAGTGCGTGCTGCACCCTGTTGCCAAGCTGGCTCAAAATGGCCGTGGGTATATCAGCGGGATTCTGGGTGACAAAATATACGCCGACGCCCTTGCTTCTGATGAGGCGTACCGTCAGTTCTATCTTTTCCATCAAAAGCCGCGGACAGTCGGCAAACAGCAGATG
>JAEZJP010000112.1 GCA_023415715.1 Bacillota bacterium | reverse complement strand
AGCCTATTGGGTTCTTTTCGTGTGCCACAGGCGTTTACTGCGGTTCGGTTCCAAAAAGACTGGAGGAAAAAAGACGGTGGTTGTAATACATCACTTCAAAGGGGACGAAAACTCGGTTCTCAGCAAGTTCCTCAAGCTGCACAAAAGTATAGTTGCCAAGTATTCTTATAATCGATATTGGAACACAATCCTGCAGGAAAAGTTCACGAACAATTCTAGCACAGGCAATCCATTTATTGCTTGTGATTGCCTGGAAGGAATTGTGCATATTTTTGCCATGAGCGTCTTTGTAGTCCACAATGAAATTGAACATTGTTTTGCCTCCCAATAGAAAATAGCGCCTTTTAGATACTGAGGTTTTCGCGTGTGTCGGAGTGTGCCGAGTTCCATGGTTACCTCGTGAAATACTATAGGATTTCAGAGCTAATATTAAAACTCGGCACACCTTGACACACAGCGCTTGGGCCCATGATGCAGGTTCTTCAACCTAAACCCAACTACGAAAAGCCTTGAAAATCCATAGTTTTGTTGGTGTGTCGGAGTGTGCCGAGTTCCATGGTTACCTCGTGAAATGCTATAGGATTTCAGAGCTAATATTGAAACTCGGCACACATTGACACACGACGCTTTAGTCCCACGGAGTCGGTTCATTCACCACTGTGAAATGTGCCTTTAGCCTGTAACCCACGATGAAATTCGTCGGGTTAGCCTCCCTCCCGCAACCTGCCGGCCGCTTTCGCACCACGATCGCAACATTGTTAATGGATGATTTGAAGTTGGCAGCATTCTCGGGGAAAAAACCATTGGCAATGCACCACGTTTTGTACCGGATGTATGCATCAGCGGTGCGTGTTTCTGCGGTTGGATCAGCTTCCATCTCTTCGGCTAGGAAACGGCCCATCTTGTCATTATTGTTGCGGTACTCATCCGTTGCGTCACGCACGGCGTCGGGTTCACGGAAGCCGTCCTTTTCGATCATCCGCAATCCCGCCAGGCACCAGTTCAGAACGCCGCTCAGGTTCTCCAGGCTGGCCAATTCGCTTTTGAGCCCCTCGTCCCGTTCGCTCTCCCGGAAGTGCCGCTCGAAGGGGATGATCTTCACGCGCCCCGAACTGAACAGCGTCGCGTCGGTGACGGAGGGCAGATGGTTGGTGTTGATGAACAGCTTGAACTGTGGCCGGTACTCAAAGCTGTTTTCATGGAGGTAGCGCGCCGTTATGCTGTCGTTGCCTGTGAGGGTTTTGACCAGCGCGGCACTGAGCACCAGCTTTTTATCCGGCTCAGAGATGTTCACAAACCTTGCACCAACAAGCCTGGCGATGTCCTCACTTGGGCCGCTGCCGTTGGCTGTCTGCTTCTGGGCGATGGTGTCCGGCTTTGCGGATTTGCCATAGTCACCTACTAAGCGCATAAACGTCTCCATGCAGGTGCCTTTTCCATTTCGGCTAGACGGTCCGTAAAGAATAAAGAAGCATTCGTGCCGCGTATCGCCTGTGAGCGCATACCCCAATGATTTCTGAAGAAAGGCAGCCTTCTCCACGTCTTCTTGCATGACTTCCGAAACGAAGTGCTTCCACCGCTCGCTTCGTGCATGTGGATCATATCGGACACCGGCCAACTTGCTCAATAAATCCTCGGACCTGTGAGTGTAGAATTCACCGGTCCGAATATCGAGCGTTCCGTTCAGGCAGTTGAACAGAAACGGATCCGAATCGAATTGATCAATGCCAATAGGGTAGATGCCAGCGGCATCCTTGAGGATCGTTTCCCGGCAGCTCCGTTTCTGCCAACGCCCGATAAAGTTCATGTATTCATGGCGCTGATATTCATCCTGTAAGGAAAGGGCATAGATCATTAGCTGATCAGCAAGCTGTTTGCACAGCTCCATAGTCTGCAGGTTGTCAATATCAGGTACCCATCGGCGTCCTTCAAAGATGAACCATTTCTTGCGCTCAGGTACGTACCGGGCTTGTCCTTTATACCAGTCAGCAAAAAGATATCCGTTTCCTATATCGGTCCAGGCATATCGTTCGCTCTTTTCAGGATGCAGGTCGGCAAGCATAGTTTTCTTGGAGCATATATGAATGGAATAGCCATCAGCACGCTCTTTGAAATAATTCTGAGGAGCATAAGTGTGAGCGCAGCTTTCAATGGCATGTTGAATGGTTAAGGCACCATAGGTAGTGCCAGACTGAGGCCTGTCCCATTTCTCACGCATCAAACCCGACTGCCTGATTAGCTTGTCCATACGTTCGGCATCCCGGCCTGTCCTAAATGCAAGCATACTGCAAAGCGCCATGTCGGCTTCGCTGGGGGATTTATAGCCGCTGGTGTCACCGGCCCAAAGTGCAGCAAACGCTGCGCCATTATTGGCACTCTTCATCTTGGCAATCAATTCAGAATCCGAGAGACGATCAGTAGCTTGAGGTTTTCCAGTGGGGGAATACTCATCCTGACAGCGCTTCATGTACTTGTCTAGAATGACTTTCAGAACTTCAGTACAATCGGGCAGCACATCTGCTTTATGCAGCACAGTTCCGGTTACGGTGACGTATTTGTTTGTGGCGCCGGACACGTAGACCTCAAGGCCAATGCTTTGGTTATTAATGTAATATTTCGCCTTGTCATAGGCAAAGCCGGGTGCCGTAAACAAAATACGGATCCCTTGACCGCTTGGGCTTTTTTCTATATAGGCCTCTTTGCCTTTCATCAAGTCTACGATATCCTGAGCCATGGGGGAGAGTACACCGGCAGCATTAATGCAGTGGTCAATATCGATGGCGGATATCCCGTCAAAGATCCCCACACCGAGGCCGTCATAACGGCTTTGTACTGCCTCCGCCACAGATAATGGTGCGAAGGTGCTTGGATCATTCGATTTTCCCCTGCAGCCTGTGCTGGGGTTGTAAAGCACCTTCGTTTGCTTTCCATCTCGCAGCTCACGCCGCCAACAGCAGAAGAGGCCTTTTTCACGTAGTTGGGAAGGCAGCTGGTCTATAACGGTCATCCTGTCAGCCCCTTAAGCTAAGAATAAGATGGATACCTTTGTACTGTAAAAGAAAACGGGCTGGAAAGATTGTAGATAACGTATCTTCCGAAGTCCCTTACTTTCGCCGCCTTTGATTTACCTTTCTGTCTGCCTGTTCGGGGTTGATTAAATAGGAAACAATAGAGCGGACATCCACACCGGCGCTTACCGGGGTAAGCCTTCCATCTTCCAGCATCCTACGGATGGTTCTGGAACACTTTCCAAGGATCTTGGCTGCTTTTTCCTGTGTGCAGCACTCACCATAGCGATCCAACATGTCATTTAGGCGGGTATTGTAATCCATAACGAAAACCTCCTTTTCATAAACGGGCATCCTTTTGGATACCTGCCATGACCGGATTATACTCGGAAAGGAGATGTGACGCAATATCAATATGGCAAAACAGAATAATTATATTGACATTTCCGGCAATGCTGCATATAATTGCGATATAACCGAAAGAGGAGGCGCGCTTGATGGAAGGGATCGGAAGACGGATCAGGTCGCTGCGGGTGCTTCATGGCTTAAAGCAGGAAGATTTGGCTGAAAAGCTGGGTGTGTCCATCAGCACCGTGTCAGGATGGGAGAAAGATGTATACGAACCGAGTTTAAAATACATGTGGATGCTCTGTGATTTGTTTCACATAACTCCCAATAATCTTCTGGGCATAGGTAAACAAGAAGCGGATCTAATGGATGAGCAGGATCGATTTATGCTGTCTATTTATAAAGAACAGATGCCGGGAAAAGTGAAAGATATCATGCGTGACATAGCTTCTTATGTACATGAACAATTTTCCCAAAATGCAGAAATGGATAAATTCAAAAATCAAGTCTTTTCATTTGTCTGCATCAACGGGCTCGAAACATTATGGGAGACTTATGAAAAAGAAAGTGCCAGTCAAGATGGGGATTTAACCTCTTTAATGTACCGGCGCAATGCAATAAAGGAATCCTTAACAAAAATATTGCAAACGGAATTTCCAACAGAAGCTAGCGAGGTAACTGACAGGGAATTTGATGAGGTGGGCAAATGGATAGATAAATTTGAAAAAGAAGAAAGAGATAGTGGTTCAAAAATGAATTTCGATTTACATTTCTAGGTTTTCTTAATAATAGGGAAAAATTCTGCGACTAATGAGGGTTATTTGAAAAAAGTCCGCCCTCTGCGCCAACAGAGAACGGACAGCGGCAAAAACCAAGCACCATCAAAATACCGGGCATTGCCATACCCATTGTAACACGCGATGCCCTATAAAGGAAGGGTATACCATATGCCAAAGAAACAGGAAAACGGGCTCTACCGAGCAAAGGTGCGGATAGGGGTCACGCCGGATGGCAAAGAAATCGTGAAATACGTCAGCGCACCCACTATTCGTGAACTGGAACAGGAAAAGCAAAAAATCCGAAATACATATATCGATGGAAGCGGGCTGGATAAGGCCCGCTTATTTCAAGATTACGTGGAGGAGTGGTTCGAACACACGAAGCGAAAACGGCTGACACCTCATACCCAATATACTTACCGCTTGTTCTTGGATAAGCACATCCTACCCGCTTTTCACAACAGGCGGATGCAGGCCATCCGGGCAACGGATATCCAAAAGTGGCTGAACAAATATGAAGGCGTCAGCAAATCTCAAATCAATCAGCTATCCATGCTGATCAAGGAAATCTTCAGGGCAGCCTATGCAGATGGGACCATTCCAAGGGACCCCACAGCTGCCCTTGTGAAGCCCCTAAGCGCCAAGAAGGAAGAACGCAGAGCATTGACCAATGACGAAACAACGGGCGTCCTGAAGGCCATACAGGGGCATAAACAGGGCACCTTCCTGGCTTGCCTGTATTACCTTGGCATAAGGCGTGGAGAAGCGCTGGGCCTCCAATGGGGCGATTTCGACTGGGATGAGGAAGCGGTCCATATTCAGCGGGATATCATTTATGTGCGTGGCAAAACCACGATAGGGGATTTGAAAACGGAAGCAGCGGATCGGTGGGTATTACTGCCCAAACCGTTGATCGCCATCCTGAAACCAATGCGTGGGATTCACCAGGCATGGGTGTTCTCCACGGAGGGGGAGGGGAATGCCCTTTGCCTAACAGCTGTGAAACGAATGTGGATGAGCCTGATGGTGGATGCAGGGATGGCCACAAAAAGGGAACAGCCCAAGGAACGAAAGGATAAAGCCCATAAGGAGCTTGCCGATGGCTGGACCTGCGAAATCACGCCGCACTACTTCAGACACAACTATATTACAAAGCTTTACTACGCCGGCTTTGACCCGGTCCTTGCCATGTGGATGGTGGGGCACGCTGATTACGAAACGACAGTCAATGTGTACACCCACTTGAAAAGCCAGCGCCTCCGCAAGAAGATGGCGGATATGGATTGGATGTACGACATAAAGAAGGCGGCAAGCAAGCTCTACCAGCCGGAAGAGTTGGTCGGACGATAAGAGATTGGATCAGTCAGAAAAAAGGGCGGCGAGAGCCGCTTTTTTGTTGTGAGCATGGTAACGGCATGCTATAATACAAAAAATGGGATGAAGTTCAATAAGGTATTGAAAAACCACAATTGGAGGTCATAAGATGAATAATGATGAAATATTGAAAGTCTTGAAGGAAAAATATAATTGTCAAAGTGCACGTCTTCCTCGCGATATTGATTTTCAGTTGGAACAAAGAAAGTTGTATATTACTATAAAAAGACCAGATGCGAATATGCAATCAAACGAAGCTGCTTTTGAAGCATGGACTTTAGCAATAAAGGCTGCATTTAAGGATAGCATTGAAGAAGTCATTTTATTTGTGGATCCTGAGTTTCAATGCGAAACTCAGAACTACCATTATAATCGTTTTTTGTGGCGTGCTAACAATTTTAGAGAAATATTCGACTGGTTTTCTATAGGTAGTAATTTGGAAGAAAATGTAGATCGCTTTATGCTTGAAAAGTTCCATGATGTAAGAATCAATCAACCAAGCGAGGAGCGTAAACCTGTAATAAACAGTGAGGGTGAGCGCTTCATTGAATATCTATTTGCAAGCAAGTATAAGGCTGCATTGCGTGGCAAGTTGCATTATGATGATATCAAGAATCAGATACCCGTTGGGCTTTTTACTGGAAAGGTTTCAAAAAATAACGCGATTTTTTCAGGTGGCGGCAGCGCTATTGATTTGCTTGGGTATAAAGCACCTGATACACTTCACCTAATAGAATTGAAAAAAGGCGACAAATATGGGCTGGGCATTATCAGTGAGTTCCTGTTTTACGCTTTTGTTCTCTACAACCTGTGTGTCAGAAATCCGCCAGTCATTAATTTCGATGGAGAAATAAAAGTTGCTAGCTATAAGTTTTTGAAAGATCATAAGTACAAAGAAATCAAAGGGTACCTGTTGGTCGAGAAATCCCACCCATTGCTTGATAATGATGTATTGAAACTTTTGAGCCAGGGATTAAGTCGTTTCAATATGGATATCAATAGGATCGTATATGAGTATGATGAAGCAACACAGATGATTGTTTTCAAATAATAGCTGGAAAGAAATTGAGGATATGAATATCATCATTCATCGTGGTACTCATCAAATTGGTGGCTGTGTAACCGAGATCAATACATCAAATACACGCATCCTGATTGATGTCGGTAAAGAGCTCCCAGACATTAATCATCTTGCGACAATTGATAGCTTCGCTTTGGAGGGTGTAACCTATGGGGATGCTCGCTGCGATGCTGTGTTCTTTACTCATTATCATGGTGATCACACAGGCCTGTTTTCTTGCGTTGACCCTCAAATACCAATGTTTATGGGAGAGGCTGCAAAGGAAATATTTTTGGCGTTGCAGCAGCGATTGCAATCGCCATATGTCAATCGTATTTCAGGGATAAATACATTCTCTCCGGCCAATGCAATTCACATCAAGGACATAACCATCACTCCTTTTCTTGTTGACCATTCTGCGTATGATGCCTATATGTTTTTGATAGAGACCGAGGGTAAAAGGATATTGCACACTGGAGATTTTCGCAAGCATGGTTTTCGTGGCAAAGGTTTGCTGCTCACACTTGAAAAATATATTGGGAAAGTGGATATACTCATTATTGAGGGTACGATGCTTTCAAGAAAGGATGAAGATGTAATAACAGAAACTGAATTGCTAGGAAAAGCAAAAGAGTATTTGAAAAATAACAAGTATGTGTTTGCCTTATGCTCTTCAACCAATATTGATCGTATAGCAGCTTTTTATGCTGCTACGCCCTATGGGAAGTATTTTATTTGCGATGAATATCAAAAGCAAATTTTAACCATAGCAGAAAAATATGGGCAACCGCATATCAGCCTATACTCATTTGCAAAGGCTAAAACTTACGGAGATAATCTTTTGCCGCGCTTACAAGAATGTGGGTTTTGTATGTTGGTTCGGAGTAACGAACAATTCTATAAGATCATGAAGAAATTTGATCCAAAGGAAAGCATTGTTCTCTATTCTCTTTGGTTAGGCTATATGAAGGATGAATCATACGGATATAGTAAATTCTTGGATGGCTTTCGCTGGGAGTATCTACACACAAGTGAACATGCTACGAAAAGCAGTATTGCTGCTGTTTGCGATAGGGTAACACCGCAAATCGGAATTATTCCTATTCATAGTGAAGCACCAACAGAGATGTACGCGATGAACTTGCCCTATACGATATTTGAATTGGATGATGGAGAATGTCTGAGCATATAAAAAAGTGATTCTTGAAACCAAACATGTTGATAGAAAACATCGCTAAGCAAGCTTCTGCATTTGTAACAAAGGGTATCGTGAGCGGTTAATCATCCACGAAACCGTGGAAATATGCAGACAAAAAAAGTTGCAGGAACTATCTGGGAGCGATATTTTAGAAAAAAAGTTGCAAAAAAGTTGCAGTAGCTATTTTGAGGGCTAAAAATAGATTATGTATTATAAAGAAAAAACCGCTGAAAACCTAGTGTTTTCAACGGTATTTTTTGGTCTGGGTGAGAGGATTTGAACCTCCGGCCTCTTGAACCCCATTCAAGCACGCTACCAAACTGCGCCACACCCAGAAATCTTCTCGCAGACTTACGTCGTGCGAACAAAAGCTATTATACCGAAGGGAAGGAGCGTTGTCAAGGTTTTTTTGTGGAGTATAAGTTCCAATTTTTTACCCGTTTTTCCCACATTCATTTTCATCTAAAAGGCCGGGCGCGGGGAGGAAGCGGTGGGAAGCAAACTCCTCACATTACGCCGAACAGAACGGTTTTATGATGAAAACATACAATGGAGCGAGACCCCTTCCACAGAAAAACCGTGCTTTGCCAAATGCAAAGTCCCTGGAGGTTTTAACCATGGTAAACCATCAATGTAACTGCTCTTCGTGCAGGCAGCATAAGCAGCCTGAACGCAGTCAGCCTTGTGCCTCCGCATGGCCGCCTATGGACAAGGATAAATGCATGCCATGTCCGCTGCCTTGTCCTTCGCCTTGTCCACCGCCATGCCCTCCGCCATGTCCGCCACCCTGCCCGCCTCCGTGTCCTCCACGCTGCCCAGTGCCATGTCCTCCGACCTGCCCGCAACCTTGTCCGCCTCCATGTCCTCATCCTTGCCCGCCCAAGGACCGCTGCAAGCATGAACATGAGCCTGTCCAGGTATTGCTGCCCAGAATTATCTGCAGCGGCCGGGAATGGCAGCGTCGTCTATGCACCAAACTGTGCGTGAACTGCCTGCCGGAGTGCGCACAGCCTCCGTTCCAGCTTATATCCGTGCAGCAAAGCGGAGCGCAGCCCTGGTGGGAGCCTGCCAAGTGCAATACGGGATGTAGCCAGGCAATGTTCCATGTATTCATCCCTGTTTGTGCCTGTGTGCGGGATGCCGCCGGCAATGAATACTTCTGCCCGTCTGTGGTTGAGATGGATGCCTGCCTGCGCCTGAAATGCTCTCCCTCGGAGTGCTGGCGCCACAATCTGATCATCGTGCCATGCGTACGGCTGGTGAATGGGCCTGTGTGCTCGAATGACCAGTGCTTTGAAGCGGAACTGGAGGTTGTGCTGGAGCTGTTCCTAATCCATTGGGAGCCCTGTTTTACCAAGCCGCCCAAGCCCGAGTGCAAGGAAATGCCATTATTTCCTCAGCCTTGCCATCATAGCTGCCAATCCTCTTGCAATATGTGACAACAATACCTAAGAGGCCGGTACGGTATGGATTGCCGGCGTTTAACTTACGGGGCTGATACAGAATGGGACAGGGAAAAAGCTCCTCATCAGACAGTCCTGAATTTTGCTTCAGCACTGCCAAACCATAGGCAATTATAGGGCGGACTCCGCTTTCTAAAGCGGAATCCGCCTTTATAATACAGCTGCAATTTCCGTGATTTTACATATCCTTCCGGGCGGGAATAGTTGACAAAGGCTATGGGGTGTTTTACTATAACAGAGGGAAAACCATAAGCCAATTCAGGCTGGTTTTGGATACGTATGAAAACGCCTGTGAAACAGGCTTTTCTTTTGATGGAGGAGCACATATGAGTCGCCGGAGGATGGGAAAGAATTTCATTTCTGGTAGGAGAAGGTGGATTCTGTTCGGAGGCGGCTTGGTATTGGCTGCCCTTTTAGCGGTTTTGACAGCCGGAGCTTCGCCCAGTGAGGAAATTGAGCTATCCGTATCTTTTAGGGGACTGAGGCTCAATGCACTGATGCAATGGCAGACAGTGCCGCTAAGCGGCACCTTTGAGGTGCTGTCGGGGGATACAAAATTAGGGGAGATAGCTGCAAACCGCACGCAGGAGCAGCGGGACGCCGGTGTGCCAGAATCGCTGAAGTTAAGTGCGCATGATGGAAAGCTTGGCCTTTCTTTGCGTCCCCTTGTGGAGAGCATTCCGGATACCTATGTTTGTCAGGATGTCATTCCCGTGGCCTGGAACGGGGAAAGCAGCCTGCGGGCCGACGTACTGGCCTATTCCCGGGAAGGCCTGTTCAGCCTGACCAATACGCTGTCCAGTAACGGGCAGCCTTTGGGCGGTGCAAGCTTTGTCGTCTTAGATTCAAACGGGCAAGTATCGCTTACTTTTACTTTAGACGGCGAGGGCCGCTACAGTGCCACGGCGCCACTTGCCCAAGGCGCATATATCCTGCGCCAGACGTTGTCACCGGAAGGAACGCTGCCCGCAGAGGATGTAGCTTTTGACATCGTTCCCTACCTTGGTACAGATGACAGCATGACCAACCTCTCAGTTAAAAATGCATCAGTGCCCGTGTATGACCGCTTATCAGGACCCATTGATTTGGAAACGGTACCTGCCGGGAGTCTGTATGCCAAGGATCAAGTTGCGGAATTCCATCTTTCCAGTCAGGCAGCGCTTAAGAATACGATCCCTCTTAAAGAATATTCGATGGACATCGGCAGGCTTGTGTTGCTGGATGCAGCCGGCAATCCGCTTAATGACCAGACGGGGAAAGAAATCAAGAGTATTGCGGTAGCTCCCGGAACGAAAGGCATTCAGGCCAAAGTATTTCTTTTCGACAGCCAGGGACAGCAGCTTGGCGGGGAAAGGCAGCTTCTGCCCGGCCAAAAGCTATCGCTGGACGGGCAAAAGGCAGCTGCCCTTAAAATTGTTTATGGCACGGCGGATGGGGCAGCGGTTGTGCCTGAAGGTTTTGTAATGGGGGATATCCGCCTGCAATTCGGCCTTGCCCGGCGTGTTTCCGATGCGGCGGCGGCCAGCGTGGCCCGGGTTGGGATCACCGCGAAACAATCCTGGCAGTATGAGTATCAAGGGCGTGACGGAAATCCCGTTACCGCCTACGGGGAAAACGACAGCCTTGATCTTCGGGCGTTAGTGTTTGACAGCCGGGCCGTTTTGAGTATTTCAGCCGTGGCAAAAACGCCGGGCCGCGTGACACTTACAATAAGCCACGAAGGCGGCCCTTCCATAGACAGCCCCCGCCTTGCGGTAAAATTGCCAGCCGGCTGGCGGATACAGGACGGCGGCTATGCATCGCCGGTTGCTGCGGTAAGCCATGGCAAGCAATCTGACATCGTCTTATTGACCCTGTCCGGTACGCTTTCGGAAGGACAGAAGCAGACGGTTGAATTTGCCGCATCCTTCGGAGCGGGGGATGGGGAGGGTTCCGTCTGGATCGAAAGCGCGGCCGGAGTATCGCCTACCTTGGATAACCCCAAAGGCTTGCTGGTGTGGGGCGAAAAAATGGAAGGCTGCCCGGTGGCAGACGCCGCTTTGGGCAATACTGATCCGGAGTTGTATGCCTTCAGCACATGGACAGCGAAGAACGAGTCGGGTGCAGCCATATCGCTGCAGCCGCTAGGGTTTACCGCCGGCGCCAGCGAGGCGGCTCTGCCTGAAAACGGCAGCGGAGAACTGCTGTTCAAGACAGGAAATGCATCATCCGTTACTGCTATATGCACGCTTCCCCAGGGGATCAAACTGGGGGGGAAACCACAAGGCCATGTTTATGTCACCACGGATATTGCACCGCAGCCCGCGTCCGTATGGGTGGATGCGGAATCATTCAGCAGCGCGTGGGATCAGGTAACGGCTATAAGCATGAATGCAGGCGGGGAAGCCATACTTCCTGTGCAAGTGTCAAGCTCCTCCGGGACAGTACAGGTCTCCACGCTGATCCAAACACCTCTGGTGTCCGGAGAAAGCGCTGACCTGCAGGCTGAAGAAGGCTCTCTGACCCTGAAAGTGGGAACTTTTGATGCATTATCCGGCACTATGTTTGACGACGCCAATCAAAACGGGCGTAAGGATGAAGGCGAAAAAGGAGCCGAAGGACAGCTTGTGCTGTGGCGCGGTTCCGGCAATGTAAGCTATTACGGTTACACAGACAGCCAGGGTATTTTCGACTTCTCCGGCATATCCGCGGATAATCAAACCGGGGAACTGTATGCGCAGCTTCCGGAAAACACGGCAATTGCCGGGCAGCGCGGCGCCGGCGGGCTGTACCTGGCGGCTAAGACAGCCATGAACAAAAAAGGCGAGGTTCAAATAGCGTTTTCCAAAATGTGCGCGCTGTACGGCCGCATTTATGAACAAGAGAACCAGTCAGGGGTTGCCGGGGCCGAGGTCACGCTGATGGCAGGCGGCAAAGCATCTGCTTCCGCCATTACGGATGCGCAGGGGCAGTACCGCTTTGATGCCTTGACGGCAGGGGAATACCAGGTGGCGCTGAAGCTGCCCGATGCACTTTCCGCAGAAGCCGGGTTTTATTTAGGCGACGGGTATGATCAGGCGGAGGAATTGACGGCGCTTCTTCCTGCCCTGTCTATTCCCTATGGCGGAGAGGCTGAGCAAAACGGCCTTGTGCGGCGCTATGGGTCGCTTGCCATAAAGCTTAATGGCTATGCCTATCCCCTTGGCACAGCAAGGCTTAACTTGAATGGTGTTCCCGTCAAGGAATCTGCGCCCGCAGATGATGGATCATACTATTTTGACAAGCTGTTCAGCGGTGCGTATATACTGGATTTACAGGTGCCACAGGGGCTTGCTGTGCGAGGAGAAGGAATGCAGGCCTGGCAAAAAGGCGCTGTATCCCTGGATACCACTGTTCCCGCCGGGGGAATGATGCAGCTTACATTGGATGAAACGGTTACGGGCAGGTTGCTTGTAAAGTTCAACGGGACCGGGCTTGCGGGTACGCCTGTGACGGTTTCAGGGCCAGAAGATAAGCAGGAAGCGCTTGATGAAAGCGGTCAGTGTGTTTTTATAGACCTGATCCCAGGGACATATCAAGTTCAAGCCCTTATGCCCAAATCAGTGCTGAGCGAACAGTCGGGCATGTGGCAGATGGTTGGAGCGCAGGGGAATATGACTGCGTCCATTTCCATTGAAGTTTCCCCGGGGCAGGATGCAGCGCCCATGGCGGCTGATCTTTTACAGACAGCCACGGTTGCGGGTGCCATATTTGAGGACGCCGACCGGGACGGCATACAGGGAACGGGCGAAGCGCCTCTGCCCGGAGCGCAGGTGGATCTTCTTATGGAGCAGAATGGAACACGGGCTCAGGCAGGATCCATGCAAACGGGTGCAGACGGCCTGTACAGCTTTGAAAACCTGACGCCTGGCCAATACAGTCTTTCCATCACGCTGCCGGCAGGCAAGGCGCTGGAAAGCCAGCAGGCGCAGGAGTCCTTTTCTTTGACAAGCGGCGAAAATGCCAAGCGCTTATTGGGAACCGTTTCCCCGGCCGCGCTTGAAGCCAACGCTTTCTGGGATAGCAACAACGACGGAGTGCAGGGCATTTATGAGCGGGCCATTGAGGGAACGCTGGTGGAGGTTCTTCCGGCAGAAGGGAATACGGATACGGTAGTTGCACAAGCAGTTACCGACCGCAGCGGTCAGGTGTCCTTTTCCAGTGTCGCTCCGGGAAACTATTTCCTCCGCTTTACGCTGCCGGAAGGGTATTGGCTATCCCCACAGGGGGATGTAAGCGGGTTTAAGCGCAATACGGTGCCAATGGCCGACAGCCGCCAGGGTGTGACGCAACCCTTCACTTTGCAGGAAGGACAGACGGCCGGCTTTGGCGTTGGCGGCGTCAGGACCGGTATGCTCAGCGGCCGCATTTGGCTGGACAGCAATGAAGATGGCATCATGGATGAGGGTGAGCCTGGCCTGAAGGATTGCGTGGTAACGCTTGCAGGTGCCCATAACGGACAGAATTATGCATATACCACGGATGATACCGGCCGTTATGAGATCACGGTAAGAATAGATACATATCTGTACACCGTAAAAGGCCCGGAAGGCATGAGCTTTACCCAATACAGTGCAGCAGGCGGATTGAACCGTTCCATCATCACCACGGAAGGTATAGGCGCGGGGGAGCGCCAATACGTGATAGAATCCGGCACCCGTGAGGAAAACCAGAATATAGGCTTTGTGCCGGGAGTGATCCTGGAGGGCGTGGCTTTCCTGGACAGCAATTATAACGGCGTCCGGGATGATGGCGAACAGCTTCTGAGCGATGTGACACTGGAGCTGACAAAGGCTGGCGTTACAAAGGATCTGGGCATGGTTGTGACCGGGCCGGACGGCGCATTCCGCTTCGACAGCCTGCGCGGCGGGGAATATAACCTGCGGGCCGTTCTGCCGGATACCAGCGTTGTATTTACCAGCGTTCCTGTCAGCGATGCTGATTATAAGAATCTGTTTGCCCGGCGCGCCGGCAGGCGTGAGGCGACTGTAACAATAACGCTTTCAAGCGGGGAACGCAGGGTTGTTGGCGTAGGCGCAGTTGTACCCGGCAGCCTATCCGGCGGCATATTTGCCGATGCAAACTATAACGGGCTTTATGATGCCGGGGAGGAGCCTGTTTCCGGTGTGCTTGTAAGGCTTCTGGATCAGGAAGGCGAAGCGGTGGCCAGCATGGAGACCAATGCTTCCGGCCAGTATGCTTTTGAGGACCTGATGCCAATGGCCTATACACTGGCGGTAGAAAAGCCCGCGGGCTTTATGTTCACCAAACTGGCCGATGGGGAATCAAGAAGCCGGGTACAGGCGGTGGAGCAGAATGAAGGGCTGACCGATTTGATCACCGTAGCCTTGGGCGAGCAAGTGTCAGGAGTATACGCAGGCGTCATTCTGCCGGCCGGTGTTCTGGGCCAGGTGTTTGCAGACGCCAATGATGATGGCCTTCTTACCCAGGGGGAAGGTGGTTTTGAAGGGGTTCAGGTAAGCCTTCTGAACGAGTCGGGCGAGGCTGTTAATAGCATCGTCACCGGAGCCGACGGGGCTTTTGCCTTTGCCGATTTGCACCCAGGGCGGTATACCTTGTCATATCTTCTGCCGGAAGATGCAGTATACGCTGCAAGGACTTCCGGAGGCAGCGATATTACAGGGGATGCTCTGACCGCAATAAGCGAAGCCTTTGACCTTACAATTGGAGAAACAAAGCAGGCGCCTCTTTGCGGAGCGGTGGCACTGGGCCGCATATCCGGCATATCGTTCCATGACGCAAACGCAAACGGGGCCATGGAGGAAGGGGAAGACGCTCTTTCCGGTGTGAACTTCATACTCATCAATCGTGTTACCGGCCAGGAAGCCGGGAATGTATCATCCGGGCCTGACGGCTCTTTCCTGCTTGACCGCCTGCGGCCGGGCACATACACTTTGAACGTGTCGCTGCCCGCAGGTATGGTCTTTACAAGGACCGGATCAAATATCCTGATGAATCCAGCCCTTGAGGCCCAGGAAAGCCTGGATATTGACATCATCATGGGACAGAGGCTGGATAGCCGCCTGGTAGGCGCTACGCTGCCCGCTTCCTTTAAAGGATATGTTTGGCTGGACGCGAACAACAACGGCCTGCAAGAGCCTGAGGAAGCGTTTTTGAGCGGCCTTGAGGTGCAGGTGTTTGACACACTTGCCGGCAGTGTTCTTGCCACCCTGACGACCGACGAAAACGGCGCATATCAAGCACCTGTGATTCTGCCGGGAACATACAACCTAACGGTGCGTCTTCCTGAAAACAGCATTGCAGCAGACACTGGCGCCGGAGAAAACATGTTTGCTGATGGAACGCCCGGTACAATAGTCCTATCCGGTTTGACGCTGGCCGAAGGAGAAGAAACAGCGGACATCCGTGCCGGGGTAAGTCAGTATACCTTCATCTCGGGTACAGTCTGGTCCGATGAGCAGGGTACGGTTCTGTCCATTGCAGGCACGCAGGTATCACTGTATGAAGGCAATGATATTCAAACACCTGTCAAAACCATGCTGACAGGGGAGGATGGCGCATACCGCTTCGATCAGTTAATGCCAGGGGATTACAGGATAGGCGCAGCTTTGCCCCAAGGATACCTGTTCGTGAAGCCTAATGACGAGCGTCTTAGCAGCGGAGAAGCCGTGAGCATCGTTACTGATATTACCGCAGGCCTTGGAGATTCCTTTGCATTGAATATGGGGCAGAATCAGGAAGGTCTTAATATCGGCGCGGTCAAAACCGGCAAGCTGGGGGACTTCGCCTGGCTGGATGAAAACGGGAACGGGCTGCAGGACGCAGGCGAGCCCGGCATCCCCGGCTTGAACGTGGTGCTCATTCAGGAGGGGCGGCAGGTGGCGGCGAGCGTTACCGACGCCTATGGCTATTACCTGTTTGACAATGTGTATCCCATGCTGAGCCAAGTGAATGTTACCATGTATCCGGAACTAAATCCCACAACGCAGCGCACGGATTATCCCTTGCTTGTAAGCGCGCTTTCAGGCGCTCAAGGGGATACGGCCTATACCGGAGATGTGATGGTGACAAGCGGCGGACGGAATTTCGACTGCGACCTGGGTTTTGTGCTCAAGGAGGGGAGCAAACGTCCCGATGCCATACAGCCGCCTCCGGTGCAAAAATGGGAATAAAGATTCTGCATTGAACAAAAGGGCGGAAGACAATTGCTGTCTTCCGCCACTTTTATAGATACGAATCAGTATTCATAAAAAAAGAACCCACCTTCATAAGGAAAGGGGTTCTTGGGGATACGTATTTCTATCTAGCAATTCACTGAGCCACCGCTTTACTCAGGCTGCGAGCCAGACGGGCCTTTTTACGGTTGGCCGTATTCTTGTGCAGAATGCCCTTGGCAGCCGCTTTATCGATGGCGGAGGTGGTTGCGC
>JAEZJP010000034.1 GCA_023415715.1 Bacillota bacterium | reverse complement strand
TCCCAGCTGTTGTACAGCACCGGCTTCAGGCTATCGGAGGGAAGGATGTGTCTCCTTACGAAGCGGTGCATCCTTCTGCTCATATCTCCGTACCCCGCGACGGCCAGGCCTAAATACAGCGGCGGCGTTTCAAACACATCCCCCGGCGCAAGGTTCATTTCAAAATCAAAATCATTGATCCCCGCCACAAGATGCGTATTCCCGAAAATACTTTTTTCAACCTGGATCGCCCAATTGCCGCTATAGCCCAGTGCGGCGAACCACACCCGGCCTGCGGTCTCTGTAGCCGATGGCTCAGCCAGGGCGATGGCGGGATTGAAATGGTGCCCCGTAACCCCTTGCCTGCTTTGCAGTGTGAGAACGCCCGTTTTTATATCTTCTTCTGTGATCCTGAATTCCCCGGCCCATTTGCCGGTAAGCCAGCGGGCGCGGCTCTCCTGGCCAAAGGGCAGGCTTATGCTGGCGCTCATGACAGTATCCATGCGAACATTCTTTTGGGCGCTGATAATGGCACTGCGGCTAAGGATACCGCAATCCTCAAAAAGCAGGTAACGAAGGCGGACTGAAATGCCCATTGACCGGTCAGAAAGCAGGATATCCAGCCGGCTTATGCCATCCTTTTCTTCCAATTCATAGCCTTCATATAATGGGAAAACCGCCCGCCCCGCTTCTCCTTGCACTTTCAGGCATGGAAGGGTAAAACTGCGCCCGTTCCAAAGCGGATATTCCTCCCTTTCAGCCTGAATGTCGTGATCAAATGAGCTATGCAATGTCGGCCCGCCAAGCCGGAACGCATCCTCCATATCAATGGGTTCGCCCCAGTAGAGGTTTCGCACGCTGCCCTCCCCCGTTACGAAAAACAGGTATGACATATATTCGGAGCTTATATGGGCCAGTTTTTTTGCCTCATCAAAACGTATCACGCAGTCTGCCCCCTTGTCTTATTTAGACCATTATACCTCTGTTCATCCAACAAAAGCAGATCCGGACGGGCCTTTTTATGAAGGTGCATCCGGATCTGTCATTAAGTTTGCTGCCTCAATTTGCGGCTATTCCCAAGGCTCATTCGCCCCAAAGCGTAAGCCGCGCCTGGTAGTTTTCAGTATAAATGGCTTCAATGGAGGCGGCGTTGTTGGCATCCAGTTCGGCGATCATCTTGTTGTATTCTTCTTCTACAGCATCACTGGAAGCGGAATAGACCATCTTGGAGAATCCCTGATCGATAATGTCCTTCAGCTTTTGCTCTACCAAAGCTTCCTGAGTACCGCCCAGGGGGCCAACGTTGTCATACAGCGCCGTATCATACACGGAACCGGCCATGGAGGTCCTGGCGTGCTGCGCCGCTTTGCTTACTTCATATTTGGTCACAACGTCAAAGGGGGTGCCATCCGTGCCATAGCCGTTTTTGATGAACCAGCTCCACTTGCGGATGCCGGTCTGCTTGGAATACTCGCCCCAATCCTTCTGGAATCCGGGAATGATCTCCGGGCGGGGAACATGCTTGCCGTCCACCAAGTCCCAGTGTTGGCCTTCCACGCCCCACATCAGCAGATATTGTCCTTCTTCGCTGGCGAGGAAATTGATAAACTTCATTGTTTCTTCCGGGTGCTGGTTTTTCACGGTGATGCCGATAGCGTCCCAGCCCAGGGAGGAACGGGGGCTGAAGGTGGTCTTGTTGGGATCGGTCCCATCCGCCACTACTTTGAACATGTAGAATTGCTTATCGGTATCTTCCCCGTTTTCTTCACGGAACAGGTTGTTCACTTCCTCGGGCAGGCCGCCGTTGCCGGCCAGCACATTGCCGCTGGAGAGCTTTTGGGTGAAAAGATCAGCCTTGTTCACGGCCCATTCCTTGTCCAGCAGCCCTTCCAGGTACAGGTTGTTGATGAATTTGACCATCTTCAAATAGTCGGGATTGCGTACTTCCAGCAAAAGCTGGCCGTCTTTTTCATAGTAGGGCTTCATGCCGTACATGCCCCTGAAGGTGCTCATCACGGTTTCCATGTATTCGCCATTAATGGTGAAGGGGATCGCATCGGCGCCGTACTTTTCCTTGTACTTACGCAGAATATCCACAAATTCGTCCTGGGTGAAGTAGTCGCCCTTTTCCGCCTTTTCACCGTACCCGAATTCTTTGAGCAGGTCCATGCGCATATTGATGCCCCTGTCGGGATCAGGGTCAACACCGTACCAGTTGTTCAGGTAGTAATTCTTGCCGTCGGTATAACGGCTCTTGGCCAGCACATCGCCGTACATCGCCTTCACGTCGGGACCATACTGATCGATCAGATCGTTCAGCGGGATCAGGGCGCCGCCGGAGATGTACTTGTTGACGATGCTGGAGCGCCGGTCCATCAGCACGATGTCGGGCAGGTCACCGCTTACAAGCATCAGGCTGAGCTTTTCTTCCGGGTTTCCGGTAGGCTGAAGCACCTCGATGGTGACGCCCGTTTTTTCAGTGATCTTCTGGGCTACCGCATTATCGAACGCGTCCCCGGTGTTCTTGTCAAAGAAAGTCAGTTTGAGCGGCTCCTTCGCCGCAGCGCTTTCCGCCATCGAGCATGCGGGCAGCAGGGTAACCACCATGGTAAGGGCCAGCATACAGGTCGCCAGTCGTTTCATTGACATCTGTCCTCCCCCTTTGCTAAGTTCAATTATTATGCGCAGACAAGCTTTGGGGCAGAAAACCACGGTTCAGCTCCAACAACTCGTCACACATTTTAATGATATCCCCAATGGAAAGCTCTGCGGAGGCATGAGGATCCAGCAGCGCCGCATGATATACATGCTCCCGCTTGCCAGTCAGTGCCGCCTGGATGGTAAGCAGCTGCATGTTGATATTGGTGCGGTTGATGGCGGCGCACTGCTCCGGCAGCTCTCCGAAATAGGTCGGCTGTATTCCGTTTGCGTCCACAAGGCACGGGACTTCCACGCAGGCTTTGTCCGGAAGGTTGGGAATATACCGGCCGGAATTCAGCACATTGCCGGCTATCACATACGGCGTATTGGTTTCCATGGCCTCCAGTATGTGGGATGCGTATTCCCGGCTTCTTTGGTGGGTCAGGGAATCGCTTTTAATCAGCGCCTTGATATCCCGCCAGTATTCCGCTTTCCCGTTGGCCCAGTTCTTGTAGCCATTGGTTGGCAGATGGTATTCCTCTTTCAATTCAGGATACATCCGTTTGTGGTAATAAGGCACATACTCGGATCCATGGGAGCTGGATTCTGTCACATAATAGCCAAAAACCTTCATGAATTCATAGCGGACCTTGTCGGTATGATCATCCTTACGCTCCAGCGCCTTTTGCTTAACTATCGGATAAATATCCTCGCCGTTGCGCTTAAGCTCAAGCAGCCATGCCTGATGGTTGATGCCGCCGATACGCCAGGTCACACCTTCCGTCGACATACCCAGCGGCTCAAGAAGCTCCTTGGCGCAGACCTGCACACTGTGGCAAAG
>JAEZJP010000329.1 GCA_023415715.1 Bacillota bacterium | reverse complement strand
AGGCTGCGCTCGGAGAAAACCTTATCAGCGAGCTTTCGGACAGGGGTTCAACTCCCCTCACCTCCACCAAACTTTTTCGAGAAAAAGTTTGGATCAAAAAGCTTCATTTTGGGAAGCTGTTTTGATCCAGATGGATTCTCGATTTTTTTATTCAGATAACATACTTATTAAGTGTATCATACTCAGGGAGATAAGGTACCTTATCTATGGTGAAAAGGTATTCAGGAAAATTTGATATGTTTCTTGTACCTCTGGCATCACAAATCCATGTGTGTTCACCAACCAAAGGGATCATCCCCATAATTCTCACTCATGGTTCTTCTACTCACTTTTACTTTTAGATTCAAGTAATTGATAAAAATAAACGGACGCTAATCCAATAATCGACGTAGATATACCATTGGAAAGTGTTGTCATTACAGGAAGGTTCAAAGTACCTTCTGTTTTCGCAAGAGCTGTTAAGAGATAGATTATCCCCCAGGGAATAAGAAAAATAATCCATCCCTTAAAATATATCATTTTTTCGGAAATCAAGGGAAGCAAGAACGCGAATAGAATCCCGACACCTCCTACCGTTCCGGCAAGGACTCCCAATGCGTATAGTTCATCAAAAAAACTGAATGGAGGAGTACGACCAAATACCAAAATGGCTGACCAATCTGTAAGACGGAGTGTGGAGATACCAACGCTATAGGGAAGAAAACTAAAAATCCCCCCTAATAAGCCTCCGCATGTGCCTGCTACCCATCCGCGGGTAAATCTATCGTTTATCTTCAACATAACAAACCTCTTTACATAGAAAGTGTAAAATTATTTTGTCTATGTGGTTTGATATTATTCGTCATCCCTAATGCAAAAAGGAATGATATTTGCGGACGTAGTGAAATGGACATAGTCTTACGGTTCCTTATGTTCACATACACGGAGAAGAAAAACTGGCTTGCCTTGACAAGTGACAAGCGAGAACTCAAGGGTTAGAACTTTGTATTCATTATCTTTATCAGTCTACAGACCGTCCCCTGTGCTACGATTGAGCCTCCTTTTTCCTCTTTTTAATGAAGAAAATCAGGGGATACTAGATCGGGAGATAATTATAAGGAGATATTAAGTATGAAGAATTGGAACATGCGCGTTAAAACATTGAGGAAAATTCTTATGCATCTTCATGATTTTGAGGATGATAGATACGAGACTCCAGTTGATCAAGAAACGAAATTCCCGAAATAGAATCCGTGATTCATCGGTTCATAAACCTCTTATCGAAAACCGCGCTTGAATCCTTAACTCCAGGAATAAGCGCATACACAATGAATCGACGAATGGCAGAAAAGAAAAAACGGGAGTGATTTCCCGTAATTTTCCATTTCCCATTCCGCACCCGTTCTTGTGCCATCCCGCCAGCTAGCCGGCCGCTGCTTCTTCTCCAGGCTGGTCAGGCTGCCGGCCGTTGCTCTTTATCCTGGCCGGGCTGGATCGCAGTCGCTTCTCATCTCCTCCATTTTACCGGGACCATCACTGGCCGCTGCATCCCCTCCACCTAATCAAAACACCGGTATTGATACAAGAAAAAGCCCAGGAATACTGGGCTTTTCGCGTTATTCAGATTGATTATTGGTCATAATGCAGGCGACTCGAGTACCTCAAGCTTTAAATAGCTTTAACCTCTGTATTACCAGTTATTTTAGATGCTTCATCAATTTTAAAAGCGTTTTTAAGTTCCTCTGTTGCAAAATAAAGGTTTCCGTCTATGGTACAGTCTTTAATATTAAAGCCAGCACCAGTAACATAAACATCACCCTTAATGATACCATATTCAAACTTTACATTTTCGCCGGCTATGATAAGCCTTGGAACTGTAAGTGTAAATCTTTTGTCTACTGTCTTGTCTTCTTTATACGTTCCAAATCCAAGTGCACGGTTAGCGCTTCCTTCCTTGACACCACTTTCAACTGTTATATCCTTTGTAAAAGTCAAGTCCTTCGATGGTATAACCATAAAATTGGTGTTTTCTTTAGACACTTTCTGTTCGAAATCAGCTTCATCAACAACTCTTGAAGCTCCAGATACAGTATCTGTTGTTGCTACGCCATTTGTTGCTGATGGATTTGTTGTTGATGGGTTTGCTGCTGACGGATTTGTTGTTGACGGGGTTGGTGTTGGTACGTTCGCTGTACATGCTGTAAAAATTACTGCCGCTGCCGCCAAGTATATTACTGTCAACATAAACTTTGATTTCAATTCCATTTCCCCTTTTCATATTTTTGTATTGCTCTGTGCTTTCCCTGTTAGCTGCGATCGATCCTTATATTCTCCTTTCATATGCCACATTATCCCCGTGCTTTAGCATGTCTCAGCATAGTTAAAGTAATCTATTTTTATAAGAATTTACCAAATAAAATTCTATTTCTTTGCAATCGAAACATACCATACTTTAGGACCCTGCTCCAAATACTCCATCTCAAACTGTTCCGGCAATCCATCACAAATTGTATTTTATGTATGTTCACTTTATTTTTGATTAATACGAGCAAATACATATAAACAATGATTTCGCCGTGACGCTGCAATAAGCAAAAAATTAGATCAAAAAGACTTGAACCCTCGTGGTTTATGTCTCCTTTTTATGATATACTAAATCGCAAAATTTATCATGGAAATGGGCTACAAAGCTTATTTATGACGAATGATGATTTTTATTCATGTATCCACATTATATATTTATACAAAAGGAGACCCTTATGAAAAAACACATGCTGCTAATCAATAATATGATCATTATCCTTTCCATTGTGGTTGGCTTTGCAGCAATCGTGTATAGGGATACGACATCATACCAGCAGCTGGCTGAAAAACACCTGGAGAACATTATCAGTCTTGCCGATCAAGATATCTCCAATCATATTGAAAACTCCATGAGCAAGCCTGTGATGGTCTCCAAGACAATGGCAAATGATGAGTTTCTGAAGACATGGCTTTTGAGCGAACCCCAAAATACCGGGGACAACGCATATATTGATCAGCTATATTGCTATCTGAAAACGTATCAATTAAAGTATGACTATACGACGGTTTTCTGCATCTCAGAGCAGACCGGCAACTATTATTATCAGGACGGCTTGAACAAGACGCTTTCCAAGGATGATGAACATGATATCTGGTACTATAATTTCACAGCCTCCAGCCATGAATACGATTTAGAGGTTGATACCAATGAGGTCAGCAATAACAGTGTTACCGTATTTGTAAACTTCCGCGTAGAAGGGGACGACGGCCGGCTTCTGGGCGTTATAGGCGTCGGGCTTCAAGCTTCCTTTATAGAGGATACGATCCGTTCCTATGAAAAAAACTACGATCTGTCAGTCTATATCATTAATGTGGGCGGCGCTGAAAACTCCTTCACAGGCGGCACCGATATATTCGTGGATCAGGACATGCTGCCGGAATACACCGGAATCAAGGAAAGTATTATGCTGAACAAATCCGGGGAGTCTGAAATGCAGTGGTTTACCTCCGGTGGCGAACGGAAATGTCTGATAACCAAATATGACGATACCCTTGGCTGGTTCCTGATTTTGGAGATGAAGACCAATTCCATCAGCAGATCATTCCAGGAACGGATACAGAGCAATATTTTCTTCATGCTCATTTCACTTGCAGCATGTATTATTGTCACAACGGCTGTATTTTTGAATTACAATAAACGTATAGTAACAATGGAAAATACGGACGAATTGACCGGACTGTCCAACAGAAAACTGTTTTCAGAACAGTATCCGGCATTTGTACGGAAGCACAGCGAGCAGAAAAAGACGCTTTTCATGCTGGATATTGACCATTTTAAAGAGGTTAATGACATGCACGGCCATATATTTGGAAATGCAGTCCTTGCAATGGTTGCAAACGAGCTTCAAAACGCAATCGATGGATATGGGATTGCAGCACGCTGGGGCGGTGACGAATTTATAGGAATCTTGACCGTCAGCCCCGAAGAGGCCCAACGGATTCTTCGTCAGCTTATAGATGTTCTGAAAGGCAAGAAAAAGGACGGCGATCACAGCGTAACGGCAAGCGCAGGGATTGCCGGGATCAGCGAGAATCTTAACATGGATCAGGTGATAAAGAATGCTGATGAGGCATTGTACTGCTCCAAGAAAAACGGGCGGGACCGGATCACGGTCAGCATATCTTAGTTAGCATTCTTCATATGCCTCAGAATATATCTGCGATTTAAGACGGGAGGAAAACGGATATGAAACTTCATGACCCAATTGTAATCCGGGGCAATACCATCAAAAACCGTATTGTGATGGAACCAATGGTAACCTTTTCTTTTCACGGGGACGACGGCTTCTTTTACGGAAGCCAGCATATTGAGCACTATACGGCAAGGGCCAAGGGCGGTACAGGGCTGATCATCCTGCAGGGCACCTCCGTATTTGGCTCATCAAATGCCACGGAAAAATGGTCGGAAGGCAATTCGAAGGTACTGCGCAAGATTGCAGAAAACTGCCACGAATACGGTGCTGCCGTGATGATGCAGCTTTCCTGCGGGAATGAAGAAATCAATAAACTGACGCTTGATGAAATTCGCACAATGCAGCGGGACATGGTTCAGGCTGCGGTCACGGCCTTTGAGCTTGGTTTCGACGGCGCCGAATTTCATTTTGCCCATGGCTACACGCTGTGCAAATTCCTGGATGCTGCCTATAACCGCCGCACTGATGCGTATGGCGGCAGTGCGGAACGCCGCGCGGCCATCTTGACGGAGATTTTGCCTGAGATCCGCAAGAAAACCGGGGAACGCTTTATGATAGGCGTCCGTATGGGCGAATACCAGCCGGAAAGCGGCGACGGCGTAGCGGCCGCCAAAATATTTGAAAGCGCCGGCATAGATTTGCTCAATATATCATTCGGCATGAAGCAGCCCGAGGGGCCGGTGCCTAAAGGATTCCCTTTAAGCGCAATTACTTTCAGCGGCTGCCGGATAAGGAAAGAAGTCCGGATACCGGTGATAGCCGTCAACGGAATCCGCACGGCGGAGCAGGCTAAGTATCTTGTGGAACAGGATTGTGTGGACCTTGCAGGCATCGGCAAGGCCATGTTGACCGACCCTGATTTCGCCAATCATGTACTGAGCGGTGAGCACGTAAACCCCTGCCACGGCTGCAAAGACTGCCGCTGGTTCACCGACCATTTAGAATGCCCCGGTCTAAAAACCCTCTTAAGGAACAGCGATCGCGAGGCAAGGCGCGAAAACAGGAGGGGCCGCCATGTTTCGGAATGAAGTGTTGGATGCTATCCATGCACGCCGCAGTACACGCAGCTTTACCGCGCAGCAAATTGAGCCGGAACAGCTTGAAACGCTGCTGGATGCCGCCATCTGGGCGCCCAGCGGAGGAAACAACCAAAGCTGGCTGTTCACCGCCATTCAAAACCAAGAGCTTCTTGAAAAACTGAACGGCCTGGTTCGCGAAGGCTTCCAGCATTGGGTACCGGACGACGATTACCCCGGCAAACTCGGTGCAAAAGCCGCTTCGCAGAAAGACAGCTATAATTTCTACTACCATGCGCCCACAGTCATCATCGCTTCCAACAAGCCGAACTATGAAAACGCGATGGCCGACTGCGCGCTGGGCCTTGAGAACATTTTTCTCGCCGCGCAGTCCATGGGGCTGGGAAGCTGCTATCTCAATCAACTGCACTGGCTTCGCAATGACTTAGTCGTCCGGGATTTCCTCTTTGAACTGGGCATACCCAAAGATCACACCATCTGCTCAGCAGCCGCCATTGGATACATCGGCAAGGCATCCATGCCGCCGGAGCGCAAACCGAACACGGTCCGCATCGTCAAATAGTATCAAAATAAGCCTGGTTGCAATACGCTTCACATCCGCTATACATCCCTGCCGGGGAGTCTATTTGCTTTGCAATTCCTTTTGTTTCAAAAACGAAAGCTTATCCCAATACCCTCTCTGGAAAACAATCATCTCCTGTCAAATCATATTGTAACAATTCCTCATATTGGAATACAAAGCTTCCATTCTCAATCATCCTATGAATGCAAAATCATCTTCATCAATTATTATTGTATTCCGCCTTCAATACCGAACAGATGGCATTTATTTCCGTAAGATGAATTGCATGCATATCCACATGCCCAAAAGCTGGCTGATTGCCTGGAATATGCATGATATATGCTCACCAGCCAAGGATAGGCAGCGCTTTATAAAACCCCTCACCTAAAGTAAATAATTTACTTGGTTACGTCCTATAAATCTTGGGATTTATGTCGGATAATGATATAATGTTCAGGGAAGCTGCTGATGTGGAGGAGAGGACGAATGAGGAAAAGAGGACTGCGTATTGCAGGGCTGGTTATCATCGAGGGGGCACTGCTTGCCGGCTTGATCTGGCTCCTTAAAATCAACCGCACGGAGTGGATCATCCGCATGGGCATCCTTCAGGCCGACCGGCTTATCACGGCAAGTTGGATCGCATGGGCAGCCCTTGCGGTTCTTATGAATCTCTCCTTCCTATTTGCGTGGTTAAAGCGCAGGAAGCATATAGCGGCTGTCCCTATCAAGCTGACCTTTTCGCCAGACAAGGTTCAGGATCCCGCAGAAATGCAAAAGGAGCTGACACGGTTCATCACCAAAAGGCCGCAGCTGGAGCCGCTTTTGCAGCAGGGGCTGGATCAACTGGAAAATATCGCCCGCAAAAAGGAAAAGATGAGTGAGATCCTGGACCGTAATGAAGTATCGCTGCTCAGCGAAGCAAACGACGCGCTCAAAGACGCCGAACAGACGCTTTGCCGCAAGCTGATTCTTGTTTTGAACCGCGCGCTGCTCTGTGATCCGGAGGAGGAAAACGCGCGGCGCAAACAGGAGGTCTATGCGGAGCACGCCCGCTATATGCAGACCTTCTTAAACGAGAACGAAGACGTGCTTAACCGCTGTGAAAAGCTGCTGGCTGAAACCGTACGCTATGTGGAGGAAAAGAAGGCGGGCAGCGATAATATGGACCTGCAGATCATGACGGAAGTAATCCATTCCCTGTACAACGACGGTATCCGTATGGACATCAAATAAGGAGGCGCAAAGGATGAAAAAGCAACTTGCACTGATAAGCGCTTTGTCGCTGGTTTTGATCCTTTTAACCGGCTGTGGCGGCGGCGATACAAAGCAGGCCGGCCTTACATCCGATCAGGCTGTAGAAACGCTGAACGCGCTTCTGACCAAAGTCGGCGTCAGCACACTTACCCCCAGGCTGGATATAAGCGATACGGCATTGACCGATACTGCCGACGAGCTGCCGGATATCACCAATTACCCGCTCAGCGTATGGGGCAATGGCGCCATCGATGTGGAAATCGTCGCCTCCACCGAAAAGGCGGGCTCCGGCATGGACGGATGGCTGAACCTGGTGGCTGAAAACTTCAATAAATCCAATTTCACTCTGAACGGCCAAACGGTTTCTGTTTCCATCCGGCCTATTGCCTCCGGTCTTGCCACGGAATATATCTTGACCGGCAAACATGTTCCTGCCGCATTTACTCCCACCAACGAACTTTGGGCGGAGATGATCGCCTCCCGCGGGATTCCCTTCGAGCTTGTGGAAAAGCGCATCGCCGGCAATACGGCAGGCATCCTCATGAGCAAGAAAGCGTACACCGATTTCACAAGCAAAAACGGAGAGGTGACGCTGGAAAAGATATTGAACGCCGTGCTGGAAGGAAACCTGCTATTGGGATATACCAACCCTTATGCCAGCAGCACAGGGCTGAACATTCTGACTGCGATGCTGCAAGCCTTCGACCCCAGCGACCCGCTGAGCGCCGCAGCCGTGGAGAAGCTGCAGTCTTTCCAAACACAGGTGCCGCCCGTAGCCTACACTACGGCGCAAATGCGCGAAAGCGCCAAAAAGGGCATACTGGACGCCATGATCATGGAATACCAGGCGTATTCCATTGAACCAACTTTAAGCGACTATGTATTTACGCCCTTTGGCGTGCGGCATGATAACCCGGTTTATGCCATGGGCGGAATCAGTAATGACCAAAAGACAGTGCTCAAAATGTTCACGGATTACTGCCTGCAGCCTCAGGCCCAAAATGACGCCATACGTTACGGTTTCAACGCGCTGAACGATTATCCCGGCCAGGAACTGAACTTAAAGGGTGCGCAGCTTTTTGCGGCGCAAAAGGTCTGGAAGGAAAACAAGGATGGCGGGCAGCCCGTGGTGGCCGTCTTCGTTGCCGATATCTCGGGCAGCATGGACGGCACGCCTATCAAGGAACTGAAAAGCTCGCTGCTCAATGCCGCCCAGTATATCGGCGAAGGCAACTATGTCGGCTTGATCAGCTATTCCGACAGCGTTTATATCAACCTGCCCATCGGTGAGTTTACAGGCAAACAAAAGGCTTACTTCAATGGCGCCGTGAAGGATCTGTCCGCAGGCGGCGGTACGGCCACCTATGATGCGGTACTTGAGGGCATTAAGTTGCTGCTGGACAAAAAAGCCGAGATGCCAAACGCCAAGCTGATGCTGTTTGTGCTTTCAGACGGCGCTCAGAACCGCGGCTACAACATTGACCAGATAACTCCTGTGGTGCAGGGGCTTTCCATACCCATCCATACCATCGGTTACGGCAGCGGTGCCGACATGACGGGCCTTAC
>JAEZJP010000224.1 GCA_023415715.1 Bacillota bacterium | reverse complement strand
TGCTTGATCTTCTGGAAATCGTGGGGACCGGCGGCGACGGCTCCAATTCCTTCAACATTTCCACAACGTCTTCCATTGTGATCGCATCCTCCGGCATCAAGGTGGCCAAGCACGGCAACCGCGCCTCCTCCTCAAAAAGCGGTGCGGCGGACTGCCTGGAAGCGCTGGGCGTGAACATAAGCCTGCCGCCGGAAAAGTGTGTGGAGCTGCTTGATACCATCGGCATCTGTTTCTTTTTCGCGCAGAGCTATCACGCCTCCATGAAGCATGTTGGTCCCGTGCGCAGGGAGCTGGGCGTGCGCACCATATTCAATATTCTGGGGCCGCTTACCAATCCCGCCTCCGCAAACAGGCAGGTGCTTGGCGTATATTCCAAAGAGCTTGTTGAGCCGCTGGCCCAGGTGCTAAAAAACCTTGGCGTCGAAAGGGGAATGGCGGTGTACGGCCAGGATGGATTAGACGAAATCTCCATGTCCGCCCCTACAACCGTCTGTGAATTCCAGGGCAATTCTTTTCACACCTACGTGATAAGGCCGGAGGATTTTGGTTTTGCATCCTGCCATAAATCGGATTTGGCGGGAGGCACGCCAAATGAAAACGCGGCGATCACGCTGGATGTATTGAATGGCTTAAAGGGACCCAGGCGGGACGCGGTGCTTTTAAACGCGGGCGCGGGGCTTTATATCGGCGGAAAGGCGGAATCGCTAAAAGAGGGCGTGAAGCTTGCGGCGGAATTGATTGACAGCGGTAAGGCAAAAGAGAAGCTTGAAGCGTTTGTGATGGAATCCAATCGATAAGGGGGAGGCGGATATGATCCTTCATGAAATCGCTGTCCATGCCGCAAAAAGGGTGCAAAAGGCAAAAGAGCGTATTAGCCTTGATGAAATGCGCGATGCTGCCCTGTGCCTTCCCAGGGGGGATTTTCGCTTTGAACGCGCTTTGAAATGTGGCCGAATGGCTTTCATTTGTGAGGTGAAAAGGGCTTCCCCCTCCAAGGGGATCATCGACCCGGATTTTCCTTACCGTGAGATCGCCAGGGAATACGAGGCGGCCGGGGCGGATTGCGTATCCTGCCTGACCGAGCCGAAATGGTTTCTGGGCTCCGATGAGATATTCAGAAATATACGCGCCGATATCAAGCTGCCCATGCTCCGCAAAGACTTTACCGTGGATGAATACCAAATATTCGAAGCTAAGCGCATGGGCGCCGACGCGGTGCTGCTCATATGCGCGCTTCTTGATACAAACACCTTGGCGCGGTATGTAGGCATTTGCGATGATCTTGGCATATCGGCGCTTGTGGAAGCCCACGACGAGGCGGATATACAATCGGCTGTACAATCCGGCGCCCGCGTGATCGGCGTCAATAACCGAAACCTGAAAGACTTTACCGTGGATATAAACAATACGGCAAGGCTGCGGGACAAAATACCGGCTTCGAAGGTTGTCGTGGCCGAGTCTGGCGTGCGGTCGCCATCCGACGCGGCCGCACTCCGGGCTGCCGGCGCTGACGCGGTGCTGATCGGGGAAGCGCTGATGCGGGCGGCGGACAAAAGCGCATTGCTGGCATCTTTCAGGGAGGCGGCCCTATGAGCGGTGCAAAAATCAAGATCTGCGGGCTTGTAAGGCTGTGCGACGCGGATTACGTCAATCTCGCCATGCCGGATTACGCCGGATTTGTCTTTTATGATAAGAGTAGAAGATTTGTTGCATTAGAGCAGGCGCGCAAGCTTCGCGCGGAAATACACCCGGAAATAATGACCGCCGGTGTGTTTGTGAACGCACCCTTAGAGCAGATCGCTTTGTTGTGTAAAGAAGGTATCATCAGCATCATCCAATTGCATGGCAGTGAGGACGACGAATATATCGCGCAGCTAAGGGCATTGGTTCCGGGAGTGAAAATATGGAAGGCATTTCAAATACGCAAGGAAAGCGATTTGCAGGCCGCGGCAAAAAGCACGGCCGACATGGTGCTGCTGGACAGCGGCGGCGGAACGGGTCTTCAGTTCGACTGGTCGTTGATTCAGGGTTTTCCCCGCCCGCTTATTCTGGCAGGGGGCCTTACGCCGGAAAACATGGCGGAAGCTATTGGCCGCTTGCACCCCTATGCGCTGGATGTAAGCACCGGCGTGGAAACGGACGGGTTCAAGAACCTTCACAAAATCATAGCGGCGGTAGAAGCCGCAAGAAGGAGTTAACCATGTCAAAAGGCAGGTTTGGGATACACGGCGGCCAATATATACCGGAAACGCTGATGAACGCCGTAATCGAACTGGAAGAGGCATACGATTATTACAAGAATGACCCTGATTTTAACGATGAGCTGAACGACCTGTTTCAAAACTATGCCGGAAGGCCATCCCTGCTCTATTTTGCCACTAAGATGACAAATGACCTTGGCGGCGCGAAAATCTATTTGAAACGGGAAGACCTCAATCATACCGGCGCCCATAAAATCAACAATGTGCTGGGGCAAACGCTTCTGGCTAAGAAAATGGGCAAAACCCGGGTGATTGCGGAAACCGGCGCAGGCCAGCACGGTGTAGCCACCGCCACCGCCGCGGCGCTTATGGGGCTTGCATGCGATATCTTCATGGGGGAGGAAGACACAAAGCGGCAATCGCTGAACGTATACAAGATGCGGCTTCTTGGCGCCGCGGTGCACCCGGTCACATCGGGCACGGCGACGCTGAAGGATGCGGTGTCCGAAACCATGCGGGAATGGACGAGTAGGATCGCCGATACCCACTATGTTCTTGGCTCGGTCATGGGTCCGCATCCGTTTCCCACCATCGTGAGGGATTTTCAGTCGGTCATATCCAAGGAGATACGGGAGCAGATCCTTCAAAAGGAAGGCCGGCTTCCCGACGCGGTGCTTGCCTGTGTAGGCGGCGGTTCAAACGCCATCGGCGCATTCCACCACTTCTTAAATGATCCTTCTGTCAGGCTCATCGGCTGCGAGGCAGCGGGAAGGGGAGTGGATACCTTTGAAACGGCGGCGACCATTGCCACCGGGAAATTGGGGATCTTCCACGGCATGAAATCCTACTTTTGCCAGGACAAGTACGGCCAGATTGCGCCGGTCTACTCCATTTCCGCAGGCCTGGATTACCCTGGCATCGGGCCTGAACACGCCAATCTTCACGATACCGGCCGGGCGCAGTATGTGGCAATTACCGATGACGAAGCGGTGAACGCCTTTGAGTACCTGTCGCGTACCGAAGGCATTATACCCGCCATCGAAAGCGCCCATGCCGTTGCCCATGCCATGAAACTGGCACCTTTGATGGGTAAGGATCAGATCATGGTCGTAAACCTTTCGGGGCGCGGCGACAAGGATTGCGCCGCCATTGCCCGCTACAGGGGGGAGGTAATTTCAGAATGAGCAATATCAAAAAAGCCTTTGAAAATCAAAAGGCGTTTATCGCCTTTCTTACCTGCGGGGACCCGGATCTAAATACCACTGAAGAGTTGATCAAGGCGATAGCCGGCGCCGGCGCGGACATCATTGAGCTTGGCATACCGTTTTCCGACCCAACGGCGGAAGGCCCGGTGATTCAGGCCGCCAACATGCGCGCCTTGAAAAACGGCGTAACAACCGACAAGATATTCGATATGGTTCGCCGCGTGAGAAAAGCCGTTGAAGTTCCTATGGTGTTCATGACCTATGCGAATGTGGTGTTTTCCTACGGAACGGAAGAATTCGTAAAGACCGCCGCCGAAATTGGGATGGACGGCCTGATCCTGCCGGATGTGCCGTTTGAGGAAAAGGAGGATTTTGCGCCTTTTTGCAAACGGTATGGGCTGGATTTCATCTCCCTCATCGCGCCAACATCAAACGAGCGTATTGGAAAAATCGTGCGGGAAGCGGAAGGCTTTGTCTACTGTGTTTCCTCCCTTGGCGTTACGGGTATAAGAAGCGAGATCACATCCAATGTGGACGCAATGTTTAGGCTTGTCCGCGAATCAAAAGATATCCCCGCGGCGGTCGGGTTTGGCATCTCCACGCCTAAGCAGGCGGCAGAAATGGCCTCAAAGGCCGACGGCGTAATCGTCGGTTCCGCTATCGTAAAGCTCATCGGGCAATATGGCCATGGCGCCGCCGGGCCTGTATCGGAATATGTAAGAGAAATGAAACATGCTCTTGCTCCTATTTGAAACATGTGCTTCTTCTTTTCATAAAGCGTATGAATGCTAAAAAATCAGCTTGACATTGACGCAGCGTCAAGTGATATGATAATTTCAACCGAAAAAGCAGTTGACCATGGTTTTGGGTCAAGCGGCACAACCATGAGAACCGAATCATGGAAGGTGATAGGATGGAGCTTGTAAGAATAACCGACTTGACCAGCCGGCTGGGCATTTCATCCCGCAGCCTGCGCTATTATGAGCAAGTGGGCCTGATTCAAAGCGAGCGGCGGCAATTTGAGAAGTACCGCTATTACGGCGCCGACAGCATTGAGCGGCTCAAACAGATCATGGTGCTTCGGAAAATGCAGATCCCCATCAAAGACGTCATAAGAATTTATGAAAGCCAGGATATGAGCACGGTCGTGGAAGCGTTTGTGGCGCGCCTTCATGCGATTGACGATGAAATGGGTGCGTTAGCCGAATTGAAACGGATCATCAATGAGTTTTTGCAGACCATGCTCAAAAACGGCATCACCAAAATATCCGCTCTGCCGCTTCTGTATGAGGAAATGGACAGGCAGCTTGCAACGCTTAACGGGCGCGAGCCCGTAACCTTAGAGCTATTGTCGGCGGTTTCCGAACAATTGTACAGGCCGGTTGATATCCGTATCGTTGAGCTGCCGGCCATGAGGATGCTGTCGTCAAAGCGTACGGAACAGGATTCAGACGTGGAAGGTTTTTGGGACTGGCTGAATGGGAAGGGAATTCCGCCCGGCATGCCTGGGGGGAACGAACTTTTTGAATATCAGGACAGCAGGGAACAGACGGTATTTTTGCGGAAGATCGGCAATAATTTTCGCAATGACGGACCATTTGCTGATTATGTGTTTGGCGGCGGCCTGTTTGCTGCCGGCTGCGTTTATGCCGATGAGGATATTGGTGCGTTTCACAAAGGGATGTTCAAGAGCCTGGACGAAAACCCCTATTACGAAGCGGATTACTTAAGCGGTGGGCGCCTGCGGCACGAAACGCTGGCGCAGACAGTACTTTCGCCCGATCACCAGCGGGAAAGGATCGAGTTGTACCTGCCTATAAAAAAGCGGCGGCCGGATATATCCCTATACGACCCGAATGAACGGGCGGACGGGATTGCTCCAGGCGAAATTGAAGAAGCCAACCCGGTTCTATGGCAGACGGATGTTCCTATGGATAAGCTTGAGCCGGTCTTTGATCCCTACTACCGGGTCAACGAAAACGGTGAGGCCGAATACATCGCGTATATTGACAAGCGCCTTTTGTCCACCAATATCCAGGTGAAAATACCTTTTCGCGTGGATATTGAATTTAAGGTCGACGAAGAAAGCGGCCGGTTTGGTTATGGCAGCGACGAGGGCAGCATCCGCTTTTATCATGGAAATGACATGTTTGGCATTAACATGGAAAATAACGCCGACAGCAGGCTTTCAAAAGAGGCCATCAGCTTTAACCAGCCGGGGTTTGGAGATTACTGCAGCTATCCTAAGCTTGGTAAAATCAAACCAAATGCGTATAACAGACTTACGTGGATCGTGGGGGAGAAGCATTTCGCGGTCATCCTGAACGGTGATGTCCGGTATTGCGGCATCCATTTCCCCTACATGACCATGGATGCGCGCCTGCGGCAGCCGCACACCATCCTCTTAGGCTCCAACGGCCAGGGGAAGCGTTATTTCCGGGCCATACAAGTATCGCAGTTAAAGCATGCATACAAAAGCAGAATAAAGGAAGGAGCCCTTATCATGGTCACAAGTCAAAGCAACAATGTGATCCCCAATATCCACCAGCTCATCACCATGCATTACGGCGAGAATTACTGGTTCAACGGCTGCGCAAAGTATGTGATGGAGTGCCTGAATGAGCCGGATTATGATTATTGGTTTTTTGCGGGCCTGACGGGCGACAATCTGGCACAGGTATTCGCTTACGACCGTTTCCGGGGCGATGGCGCGTCGGATTACCTGACCGGCCAGAGCGCCCGGTTTGTGGAAAAAGTATTTGACGCATGCGGTTATGCCAGCACCTTTGTGAATGCAAAAAGCATCCAATCCAACAGGACCATGTATTTACAGACGCTGATATCCTATATCGACAAGGGCATTCCCGTCATCCGGTATCATATGGGCTGGGGCGTTTTTGCGGGGTATGAGGATTACGGAAAGGTGCTGCTCTATATGACGGCCGATAAACTTGAGCCGGAGCGGATCCCTTTTGAGGATGTATTTACCAAGCACGGCGGCTTTTACGATGAACAGGCCGGCGACTTGGGATTCGGCTGGCTGTTTGTGGGTGAGAAAAAGTGGCATGTGGAACTGAAGCAGGTTTATAGAGACATCATCCGGAATATGCCAAAGCTGCTGACGACAAAGACGGACGGGTATTGCTTTGGCCCGGAAGCATTTCGCGCATGGGCCGCGCAAATCGAGAGTGGGAAGTTTGACAACATGAAGCCGGAGGAATTGGACGGCTGGGACATGTATAAAATCTATGTTTGCAACCTTGCCACAAACGGCAGCTGCAACGAAACCTTCTTCAAAAGAGCAATGGAATTGAACCCGGATCTCACGTTTCTTGATGAAATAAGCAAGCTGTACAGGCAAACCGGACGCTTGTGGAATGATCAGAACGGGGAGGACCTGGAGGCCATCGGCGGCGGTTTCAACGTTACGCTGGGTGTTTTGCAGGACCGTGATAAACGGGACAGAATCGTGGCCAAAATCCTGGAATTCGCCGATTGCATGGACAGGGTACTTGCGGTGCTGAACGAAAATGTCCAGGGGGATGCGTCCGAGTGAAAAGGATCGGGAATATGGTTCAGTTTCCTTGCGACGCGCAAAGCAGCCCATTTTTCGGTGCGCTGTCATCCGCATTGCTTCCCGCGCTTGGGTATACGAAAGAAACGCCGTATTACTGTGCGCCAAAGGGAACCTTTTGTGTACGGTGCGGCGGCTGCGGCAATAAAACCATGCTGCAAAAGCATCACAACGCGCTGTATCATGATTACCAGACCGTGACAGGCGTAAGCTTCGGCTGGGCATGGCCGGAGGGGGACGGCACGGAATATCAAACGGTTCCAAACGGAGGCCATGGGTGGCGCTGGCCGGATGAATTCATCTGCTGCATCATGGATTTCACGGGGCTAAACTGGCATCGTCTGCAAAAAGGCATGGATAAAGATACGATTTATCATGAGATCGCAACATCGGTCGACGCGGGGAATCCGGTGCTGTTGAAGCTGGGCACAGGGCCCGACTGGCATGTTGTAACAGGATATGACGGAATGACTTTGTATGGCCTGGACGCACACACACATTACATTGAAACGGTCAGGCCGCAAGTGAAGCCTGACCGGTATACAGAGGACGGGTTGTTTGAACTGTCAAACTGGGTTGAACCGTTTGAAGACGCCATCATCATAACAGGCCGCTGTAAGCCCACCGCAACGCTTTATGATGTGCTTGGGCGCATCATACATATCCTTGAACATCCCGCTCATGCAAGGCTGGAAGCGGATATCATGCGCCGTTTGGATGAAATCACACCTGACAACGCGCAAGAAACGGCAAGATGGCTGAACGACATGGCGGGCTTTCCCATTGAGGCCCGGTGGCATGCGGCCGAGGCGTTCGCTTAGGCAGGATACGCCGCCTGCGGCATCATGAGAATGACCGATAACGAAGGGGTCAGAAAAAAGCTTGAGCAAATTTTTTTCAGCTATATTGCCGACAACGGCGATGAGACACATGGCGTCTGTTGGAAGATTTGGGGGCTGCTTGGCGTCGGCCCTGAGACAGGGTATGCAATTCCTGCAAATGTAGCAGAATTGGTCATGCGTCCCGAAAACCGTGCTGAACTCAAGCGCCTGTTCTCACTTGTTTTTCATAATGACAGGACGGTTCTGAAAGCTTTACGAGAAGCTTCAGAATATATCAGGGAAATGAAAGCGTCCATAAGATAATTCCCGCATGCGCGCGCCCGCATAACTTAGTCATTACTCCACAAGCTGCAATAGCTTTCTGGCGGTATTTGCGTTGCGTATGGTCACGCTGTCATAAACTGCAGTGCCTACGATTTTGGACCATCGTGTTCTGGAAAATGTTTTGAGCGGTGCGGACCAGAAGATGACCTGACCATAATATGCCACTTTTTCATACTCCGGCTTTGGGGCGCCTACTTCAGCTATGATGGTTTCCGGTGTGGCGGGAGGTATGGCAAAAATCGCATTGTGCTTGATATCGCCGGCTGTTCCCCACCAATCCGGCGCATTGTTCATGGAGGCGGACAAATCTTTTGCGGATAGGATTGCGACAGGGATATTCTGCTTGAATGTATCTGTTATTGCTTGCACGCATTTTCTTTGTATTTCCGATATGCTTTCCAGGCTGCTTTTAAAGATCACGTTCCCGCTGTTGATATAGGTCGCAACCTCTGTAAAGCCGTTTTCCTCAAAAGCGGTTTTCAGTTCCGGCATGGATATTTTGTTGTTGCCACCTACATTTACTCCGCGAAGCAGGGCAATGTACTTTTGCATGAATAGCGGCTCCCTTCCCTTATACTGCCCTGTAAATTGCACTTTCTGCTTCACAGCAGAACTCCTTCCGCCTCCTTCATCGGCACCATCCCTCAAAAGGGAGGCTTTCCAAAAGGCTCCCTCTTGAGGGAGCTGTCGCCGCAGCGACTGAAGGAGTAAAGGGGGCTGCTATTTTCATCCCTTGGGGTGATACTTGCATCATGTGCATCTATTCAAATATGTAAATGCACCGATGCATTTATGTTTTTAAACAGTATGACGCATAAAGCTTTGTTCTGGTATTACGCCCTCAGCTTTCCCGCCATGTAATCCTCATACAACTCCTCAAAGGAATCGTACCGCACGATTTTGCGACTGGCCTTTTCGTATACAGCCGCATAGTCCTCCATTGCGCGCAGGAATGCCTCCCGAAACTTTGAGAGGTCCCTGGAATCAAAATGCTGCATCAGGTCATAATGCGGCGTGCCAACCATTCCCGTCATTTCATCAAGATATCCTTGCGCGCCCAGAGCCGCGTGAAATGCGTAGGATGCATCATTTGAGCCGGTGCTTTTCAATACCTTGTTTCTGCAATTGCACCATAGTTCTTCATAGGTACCCCAAAGGTTTTCGTATGTTGGAGTGGGGGAATCCACAAACTGCACGCGCATTTTCTCATACAAAGCATTGAGGGCCGACAGCAGGTGATGAGATGCATTCCTCAAATCCTCCACCGTGACAGCTTCTATGACGGCCATATACATGTCTTCCATGTGATCCGGCAGATATTTGTAGGCAAGGATCTGCTCCAGATACCGCTTGATGCCTTTCTTTATGTATGTGTTGTTAAGGGCCGTGAGCGCGTTGACGGTTTCATACAGCACGCCGCCGGCCGCGTACCTGACGGCGCCGATTTGATCATTCAGCATCGCATCGGCATAGCACTGTTTGGCCTTGTCTATGTTTTTCTTTGCCCGGCCTAAGCATTCCTTGCCGATGGGCATATTCAACAAGTCCAGTGCGCTTTGGCGGAAGCGGTTCAATTTCTCCAGGTATTCGGGCTTTGCGCAGTACAGCACCTGAAGATCAATCAGGCAGCCTGCCATGGGGCTTTCCAGTTTGGATTGCGCAAGGATGCGCGGCTCCCAGGGCGAGCAGTAAATATCGTAGCCTACGTCCTCCAATATAAAACCCGCCGCGATCTCCCAGCCTCTTTCAGTAACGTTTACGATGATCAGGTCAAGATCGCTTTTCTCATGAAAGTCCCCTGTGTTAAAGGAACCTGTAAGACCGATCAGGGCGATATCCTCCGGAAAATCCCGCTTTGCCCTTTCTATGACCATATTGATCAGCTTTTGATTCTTATCAAGCAGCGCTTTTTTATCCGATTCGTTCATCTTTAACTTCCTCTCTTGTGTGGAGCAGTTTTTTATATCATAACACTGTTTTATAAAGCAATGCAATAAACCATTCGTTTCGTGATCACGACACTACGAAAACAAAAAATTCCGGCCATAACGCCGGAATTTATGTGCTATGCTACCCTGAAATGTTGCTTTGCTACTGATGCTTAAGACCTCCTCCAGCCTCCTTCGTCGGCAGCCCCCTCCATGAGGGAGCCTCTTAGAAAGCCTCTCACCGAAGGCTCTATCAAAGCCTTCCCCTTGAGGGGAAGGTGGCGCGCACGCCGGATGAGGTGTTCGGTCTCAAATAGTTGATCAGCTATCACCACCTCATCAGTCTCCTTCGTCGACAGCTATTCCATCTGGCTCAATCGTCGCATTTCTCGCTGCCGCTCGCACTGCTCGTTTCGCCAGCCTCCTCCACCCCTCCCATTCCCGCCACCGGCGGGGTCAGGGTTACGGAGCCCTCAAGGGGAAGCCTTTTGGGAAGGCTCCTTTTGAAAGGAGCTGGCGAGCGAAGCGAGACTGAGGATTATTTAGCGTTGCACCGCGATGATTGATCCAGATAGGATGGTGTCGCCCGAGAGGTAATAGCTACTCCAAAATCTCAACATATCCCTCTGTACCGTTCACCCTGATCCTCTGCCCATCCCTGATCCGTTTTGTGGCGTTCTCTACGCCTGCAACAGCGGGCAGGCCGTATTCCCGTGCGATAACTGCGCCATGCGTCATGACGCCGCCCACTTCCATCACTACGCCCTTGACGGATACAAGCAGCGGTGACCAGCTTGGATCGATGAATACGGTGACCAGAATATCGCCTTTTTTGATCCTGGCGTTTTCCATCTTGTTCAGCACCCGTGCCCGGCCTTCCCTGACGCCGGATGATACAGGGATACCTGCCAATGCTCCTTTGGGCAGCTTGCCCGCGTCATAATCCCCGGAAATAACTTCTCCGTCGGAGGTCATTACACGCGGCGGTACAAGCTTTTCATGCACTTCATGCTCCTCTTTGCGCCTTGCAATGATGCTATCATCCAGCTTGTTTGTTTTTACAGCTTCCCGAAGCTCTTCAAATGAAAGGTAGAAGATATCTTCCTTCCCGCGAAGAACGCCCTTTTTCACAAGCTTTTCTGCTTCCGCTAGCAATGCCTGTTTGTATAGATAGTAACGCGAAAGCAATGCATGCTTGGAATACTCCCGGTATCCGATAAAGTTTCGCAAAACGCTTATCTGCCTGCTGGCCTTTTTTGCTTTTTGCCTGCCGCCGGGCTGTTTTTGAAGGCGCTCTATAAGCTCCCCTGCCTTTTGTTCCGCCTCCATCCGGGCATGTTTGATCTTCTCAAGGCGGGCGCCAGGCTCATAATTCCTGATATTGCTGAGGATCATCGGGATAAGCAATGCCGGATCTTCGCTCCATCTCGGCCTGGTGATATCAATGTCTCCGGAGCAGTGCATGCCGTATTTCTCAAGATAGTTTTTCAGGGAACGGGCCACATCTTCTCCGCCTGGCAGTTTGTAAAGATCTTCAAAGAAGGTCCGGCTGCCGGCATGGCCAAGGTAATCCATAACGGCCGGGTAAAGCCTTACCACATCCGCCACATCCATCAGGTCAAGCCCCATATCGGATACCACATTGTTGGGCGAGGCCTGGCCAAGAATATCTGCGGCGTTTTTCTCGCCCAGCCACTTTTCCATATGCTTGTTGACCCAGTTCGCGGCGTTAATGCCAAGATACGCAGCCGCAACGCTCCGCGGCTCGAACATGATATCGGCCAGCTCTTTGTGATCTTCCAAAATGTACGCAAACACATCCAGGCCGGTCTTCTCTGCAAGGTTCCGGCTCAAGGCTTTTACGGAATCTTCATTGTTTGCGATAAGTTCACGCACAACCGCCGCGTCATTGATCTTGTTCAGCTTCATGAATTGCCGCAGCATGGGCAGCACTCCGCCCTTGCCGAAGTTCAGCACCGATGCCTTCCCGCGGGCAAGCTCTTTCATGAAGTCTTTTCTTTTCTTAAGATTTATCAAGGCCTTCTGCATCAATACGTCCACCTGGGCAAAGCTTGAGACCGTGATTTTTCTGTACACAGGCGATGAAAGCTCGTAGGATAGATCCTTATAGAACCTTCCGCCGGCTACGCTCATCTCCGGCCTGCCCAGGCTTTTATCCAGCATTTTAAAGAAGGATATTCCCAAGGGCTTGAAAGCGTCCGTCATCATTTGGCGGTGCCCATAGGAAATATACACACGGGTTTTGTCGTCCTTCCTGGGCGGAACAGGGTATAGTGTTGTGATGGGGCGGCTCTGAAGCACATAGAACAAGCCGTCACAGAAGCCCCATTCAATATCCTGCGGGCAGCCAAAATGATCTTCGATTTTCCTGCCAATGGCCGCAAGATTCAGAATCTGCTCATCATACAGCGTCTGCACGTTTTGCCGCCCGGGCTCTATGGCCCGTTCTTCCGTACCGCCTTTTTCCAGGGCATAGACTGCCAGCTTCTTTGAAGCGATCTTCTTATCGATGATTTTTCCGTCACGTACTTTATACAAATCCGCATTCGTAAGGCCGGACACCATCGCCTCGCCCAGCCCGAAACCGGCATCTATGGACAGCACCTTGCGGTTGGCTGTTACAGGGTCCGCCGTAAACAGGATCCCGGCGGCTTGCGGAAAGACCATCCTCTGGATCACGACCGACAAATAAATCTTGCTATGGTTAAACCCGTTTTGAATGCGGTAGGTTACGGCACGGTCGGTAAACAACGAGGCCCAGCATTTTTTGACGTGGGTCAAAACCGCTTCCCGCCCCATAACATTCAAATACGTATCCTGCTGTCCCGCAAAGGAAGAAAGCGGCAGGTCCTCCGCCGTGGCGCTGGAGCGCACGGCATATGCATGCTGTTCCCCAAAAGAGGACAATTGACGGGTGACCGCGTCGGCAATGTCCGTTGGGACATCCGTTTCTTCAATTATGCTGCGAAGCTTTTCGCTGATATCCCTGATTTTCTCCATTTCATTTGCGCGCAAAGGTTCCAGGAGATGAAGCAACGCGTTCAAATTTTCATTGTTCCCTACGGCTTTCCTATACGCCTCTGTGGTGATTACAAACCCCTCCGGAACATGTATCCCGTTAATTTTTGATAATTCTCCAAGATTTAAGCCTTTGCCGCCAACGGTCATCAGTTTCGTTTTATCTATCTCTTTAAACCCAAGCACATAGGCATTCATGCATATTTTCCCTTCCAGTAAGTGGTGCGGCGCCGGCCTTCGCGCTACCGCCCCATACCCTGCTTTAATAATGAGACCATGCTTTTCATAAGGCTTTCCATCCCGTAAAGCATATCTTCCTTGAGTTCGTACTTGAAATCCTTGGCGATTGATAAAACTTCCGCAATAAATTTTTCCGTTACTCCCTGATAAAACATAAGCAGGGTTTTATCATCCACGTCATCGCGGATCGTCCCTCTTTTTTTGCCGTTTGCAATGAGCTTTAGCTCATATTCCTCGCTAACCCGCGTAAGCTCTTTACTTATCTCTTCCGCCAGGCTGCCGTACTTGCCCAATGTGATATCAATGGAAAAGGAAGCAAGCAAGGGTTCCTTTTGTATCATTTCAAGACGTTCGCGGCATCCCGAAAGAAAGTACTCATAGACATCCATGTCTTTGAGCGGAGTCTGCCTGTCGATCAAAATCATGAAATACTCTACCGCCCATGTGACGGAATACAAAAACAACTCTTTTTTGTCCTCAAAGTATTGATAGATGCTGCCTTTGGCGACATCCGCGTTTTGAGCGATCACTTCTATTTTTGCTTTTTCGAATCCGCTCGTTTGAAATTCTTCGATCGCCGCCCGAATGACCCGTTCTTTCTTATCGTCGTCCAAACGGGTAAAAGTTTTTTTCGGCAATTCAGCCAGCCTCCAATTCCATAAAAATGACCCACGGGTCACATTATATGACTGGTGGGTCATAATGTCAATAGGTTTGTTACATCGCCTCAAAATTGTCCGGGCGCAATGCGTTGCTGCTCAAGCAGGCAATATACCGCTGGGGCGACAAGCCCGTTTCCTTTTTGATGGCTTTGTAGAAGCTGGAATATTCGCTGAAGCCACACTTCAAATACACATCGGTGGGCATCACGCCCGATTGCATGAGAAGCTTTGCCTGTATGATGCGCTTGGCAACAATGTATTGGTATACAGTCTTGTTGGTATAGCTTTTGAATTCCCTGATCAGATGGTATTTGCTGATGTAAAAATGGCTGCTCACATCATCCAAAGAAAGCTCCTGCCCGATATGTTCATTGATATAGGCAATCACATCCGCCACCCTTTTTACGGAGCGGGAGCTTTGCTCATCCCCGGCCTCATTAAAAAGCCTGCACAGCCGCGCCATCAGTATGGTCAGCTTGCAGCGGTTGATCAGGCGCATAAACGGCTGCGCACCCACCGCGTCGGAAATGATCTCGCTGATGGTATAGCGGCAGGCGGCAAAATCCTCACCGCCAAGGGCATGGCAGAACTGCGCGCGGCCGATGCAGCCGTCAATGATGTTGATGAGCGAAAAGTCCTTGGAACCCATATCGCGTAGCGCGTTCCTGCTGATGTAGATGAACATGCGCTCATAATACGCCTCCGTATTGTGGAAAAAGGCGCGGTGCATGCGGCCGGGGGGAATGATGACCACGTCGCCCGGCTTCATGCGGTAGGCGTATTCTTCAATGTAGAGGGAGGCGTCGCCGGAAATGAAAAAGTAGAACTCATAAAAATCATGGCTGTGAAACTCCGGGGTGATTCTGCGGTGGCTGCTGTGGTGGTACAATTCGTATTCCCGCTCATCCTCCATGGGATGGCTCACATCCCATGTTGCAAGATTGCTCATAACGCTCCCACCTCTTACCAGCATCATATATCAACTTTTGCAATCTATCAAGCAATTTTTTCAATTTACTTTGAGGATATTGTACAATATCATACAATTAGAAGTCGGTTTGATGAAACCGAAGCTCGTAAATAACAATTGAAAATGGCATCGGTCAGCACAAATTTGCAAGCCAAGGGGGGGAAGCCTTTTGACGGTGGATTTGAAAGTGCCCCGGAAAACAAACAGGCTCATGAAACGGATTTATCGCCACAAATACCTGTATTTGATGCTGCTGCTGCCGCTGATTCAGTATGTTGTTTTTCGGTATGCGCCGCTTGCAGGGCTGCAGGTGGCCTTCAAGAATTTCAATATCTTCAAGGGCATGTGGGAAAGCGAATGGACCGGTTTTACTATCTTTCAGGAGATATTCTCCTATCCCAAGTTCTGGCTGGCGCTGAAAAATACCATTATTCTAAACGGGCTGGATTTGCTGTTCGGTTTTCCGGTTCCCATTGCATTGGCCATATTGCTGTATGAAATGCGGTCCATGCGCGTAAAGCGCATTTCACAGACGATTTTATACCTGCCCCATTTTCTTTCCTGGATCATTATCGGGGGTCTAGTCAACCAGATCTTTGCCACCAACGGCCTTGTCAACCACCTGGTCACCCTTGCCACCGGCAGCCCTGCCAACTTTCTGATGGATGAAGGCAACTGGGTAACGGTGTATGTGGGTGTGGGCATCTGGCAAAGCGCCGGCTGGGGCACCATCATATATCTTGCAGCCATCTCGGCAGTGAACACCGAATTGTATGAGGCTGCCGAAGTGGACGGCTGCGGGCGCTGGCGGCGTGTTGCGCATGTGACGCTGCCCTGCATTACCCCTACCATTGTGCTGATGCTGATTTTACGGCTGGGGCAGATGGTATCCATCGGCTTTGAGCGGCCTTATGTGATGGGCAACGACATGGTGTTAAACAGCGCAGAAGTCATATCCACGTTTGTGTATAAAATGGGCATCAAGAATGCCAGGTATTCTTTTGCCACGGCAGTGGGCATGTTCGGCTCCATCGTGAACATGATCTTTCTGGTGGTGGCCAATCAAAGCGCAAAGCGGATGGGGGAGGGAGGATTGTGGTAAACGCGCCTGTAGAAAAGAGCTATCGGCCTGGCGGCCCCAAGGGCCGGCGTTATTTGGGTTCCGCCACCTTTATCTATGTGGTGGTGCTCCTGAGCGTGCTCATATGCATCGTGCCCCTCATACACCTGGTGGCGCTGTCCATGAGCGGCCGGGAAGCCGTGCTGGCCCACAAGGTATCCCTCTGGCCGGTGAATCTCGATTTTAACGCCTATGTCTCCGTTTTTATGGACAAGGGCATGCAAACCTCCCTGATTTTCTCCGTTCTGCTGACGGTTGGCTACACCGTGTTTGCCATGGTGGGCAGCATTCTTCTGGCCTACCCCTTGAGCAAAGCGAGCCTTCCCGGCCGGAAGGGGCTGATGCTATTCATACTCATCCCCATGTATTTTTCCGGCGGCATCATCCCGGAATACCTGTGGATCAAGCAGCTGAACCTTATCGATAAGCCTTTGGCGCTGGTGCTGCCCATATTGATCAGCACCTACAACACCATCATTCTTCGCAACTTCTTTTTAAGCATCCCCGACAGCCTGGAGGAGTCGGCAGCGCTGGACGGCTGCACCGACATGGGCATTCTGCTTAGGATCGTGCTCCCCTTATCCACCGCCGCCATCGCCACCCTCAGCCTGTTCTATGCCGTAACAAGGTGGAATTCCTTTGCCGACGTGCGCTTTTACATCAACTCCACCGAGCGCTACACATTGCAGATGAAGTTGTATCAGGTGGTGTTCAACAGCACGGATACCCAGGTAAATATGCTGGAAGGCGGCCGCAACGCCGTACTCTCGGAAACCATCAAGGCGGCGGCCATCGTGTTCGCCACCGTCCCCATCATCGTGGTCTATCCCTTCCTGCAGCGGTATTTCGTCCAGGGCGTGATAATCGGCACGGTAAAGGAATGATCAAAAAGGAAATTACCACCTGCGTTAGTCGGGTGGTGAAATATATCAAGGAGGTTTGACCCATGAAGAAACTCATCTCTCTGCTTCTGTGCCTCATGCTGTGCCTGCCCGCCCTTTCCATTGCGGCAGGGGAAGCAAAGGAGGAGGTATTCAGGTTCGACGAACAAGTCACCCTGAAGGTCTCCGTATTCGACCGGGGTGTCACCGGCGGAACGCCCGTGGACAACAACTATTGGACGGACTGGATCCAAAAGAACTTCGGCGATCCCAGGAACATCAAAATGGAATGGGTCGTCATCCCCCGCACCGAGGAAGTGGATAAGCTGAACGTGTTGATGGCTTCCGGCGAAGCGGCGGATATCTGCTTTACCTACACCGAAGCCGTGATCACCAACTTTGTGCAGCAGGGCGGCCTGGTGGAACTGACCGATTTAATGAACAAATACGGCCAGGGCATCAAATCCTATCTGGGCGAAGACCTTTTAAAGTACGGCATCTTTGAAGGCGGCCAGTATGCCATCCCCGCCAAGCGCGTGGTGCTGGCCACCCAGGGTATGTTCATCCGGGAAGACTGGCTTGACAAACTGGGCATGAAGATGCCCACTACCAAGGAAGAGTTCTATAACGCGCTGGTGGCCTTCCGTGACAAGAACCCCGGCGGCGTGGAGAACGTGATCCCCTACGCTATGGGCGACGACCTGACCACTCACAACCATTTGATGCAGTCCTTCATCAAAAACCTGGATGAAAAGACGCTGGCCACTGTGCCGGACATCATGTGGGAAGGCTATGAGGACTACGTACTGTTCCTGAACAAGCTGTATAACGAAAAGCTCATCTCCCCCGACTTTGCGCTGGACAAGAGCAACCTGCTCTGGAACGCAGTAAGCTCCGGCCAGGCCGGCGGCTACACCTACAACTACGACCATCCCATCCGCGTTTCCCCGGGCGTCCTGGGCGCTTTGCAGGCATACCAGCCGGATGCGAAATTAAGCCCGCTGAACTGCTTTGAATCCGTCACTGATCCCACCAAGTATTATCATGGCATGTATGCCCCCAACGGCATCTTCTGCTTCATCCCGGTGTACGCCAAGCACCCCGAGGCGGCTGTGATGTACATGGATTGGCTGACGAAGCTGGATGTATTGTACTTCCTGCAAAACGGCGAGGAAAATGTGCACCACATCCTGAATGAAGAAGGCGTCCCCGTGCTTCAGGATGTGCAGGATGAGCGCAAGTATAACTCCATGCAGAACATCGACTACACGCTGCTCACCAACGGCCAGCAGTTTGCCGACGATTCCATTCGCTTAAAGGCGCAGGCGCTTTCTTACCAGAATTATGCCGATCTGTTTGATGCCGAGTACAACGTAGCCATGACGGATCCCATCACTACCAACTTCCACTTTGACGTGGTCCTGAAGGCCGATTCCCAGTACGGTACGTCCCTCACCGCGTTCAAAAAGGAGCTGCTCACCAAGGCCACCATGGCCGCGCCGGAAGACTGCCTGAAGGTGTTCAAAGAGCTGCGCGACCAGTACATGAAGGACGGCGGCCAGGCGGTCATGGAAGAGAAGACTGCAGCCTGGGATAACATGCACAAGCAATGACCGCACTTTATTCAGGATAAACGGATACATTGTGGCGGCCACCGTGAAACCGCGGCGGCCGCCACGCATGAAAGGGGATACTTTATGATCCGCGTGGCCGTTGTAGGCACAGGTAATATTTCACGGGCGCACATCGCGGGCTATTTAAACTTTCCGTTAAGGTGCAAAATCGTTGCCCTGGTGGATATCGTTCCGGAAAAAGCGGTGGAGAAAGCAGCGCTTTTCGGGCTTGACTGCGAAGTTTTCGACGACCACCGCAAGATTCTGGACCGTACGGACATTGATTTGGTGGATATCTGCACGCCGCCTTATGTGCATGGTGAGATTGCCATCAATGCCTTGAACAGCGGGAAAAACGTGCTGGTGGAAAAGCCAATGGCCGCTTCCTTACAGGAATGTGACCGGATGATAGAGGCCGCCGCAAAAAGCGGGAAGCTTCTTTCCAGTATCGCCCAAAACAGGTTCCGCACCCCCATCGCCAATTTGAAAAAGGTTCTGGATTCGGGGCTGGCCGGGCCGGTACGCCATGTGCAGGCGGATTCCTACTGGTGGCGCGGCCACTGCTATTATGATCTTTGGTGGCGCGGCCTGTGGAGCAAGGAGGGCGGCGGGTGCACGCTGAACCATGCCGTGCACCATATCGATATGGTGGGCTGGATGATGGGTCGGCCAAAGGAAGTGACGGCAGTCCTCGCGAATGTGGCCCATGACAACGCCGAGGTGGAGGACCTGTCTGTGGCCATATTGTGCTATGAAGGCGCTCTGGCCCAGGTGACCAGCTCCGTGGTTCACCATGGGGAGGTGCAGCAGGTCATCTTCCAATGCGAAAAAGCCCGGATATCCGCACCGTGGGAAACGTATGCCTCTGTGTCAAAACAAAACGGCTTCCCGGTAAGGAATGAAGCCGTGGAGGAAGAATTAACAGCCTTCTATAACCAATTGCCTCCGGTTGAGCCCGAGGGGCACACCGGCCAGATCGGGAATGTGCTTGATGCGCTGGAAAAGGGCGTTGCGCCCGCCATCACCGGGGAGGACGGCCGGCGCACCATCGAGCTGATCACCGCCATTTATAAATCCGGCGCCACGCGTGCGACTGTCGCGCTTCCCATAGGGAAGGACGATCCCTTCTATACCGTGGAGGGAATGCTGAATAACATGCCCAGGTTTTATGAAAAGACATCTTCCCTGTCAGGCCTTGGAGATGATAACATTACTGTCGGCAGCGACTACAGGCAAAAGGCCCGGCCGTAACGAACTTATACATATTCGCGGAAGGGATTTTCTTTTATAGCTCGAAGTGCTACTTATTTGGCTGCCATAAGCCGGCATAATCCGGTTGTGAAGCAAGGAGGTACTTTATGAAAGCGGATGGCATGAATTACGCCCCCAAGGGAAAGCCCAACCCAGTGGTTGCGCCCGGGGAATTTGTTTTTTCGGCGGTCGCCCTGGACCATGGCCATATTTACGGTATGTGCAACGGGCTTACGGAGGCTGGCGCAACGCTCAAAAATGTGTACGACCCCGACACTGAAAAGGTGAAAAAGTTCTTGGAAGCCTTTCCCCAGGCGAAGGCTGCGGTGTCCAAACAGCAGGTGCTTGAGGATAAGGAAACCAGGCTGGTAGCCTCCGCCGCAGTTACAAGTGAGCGGTGCGCGCTGGGGCTTGAGGTGATGAACGCCGGCAAGGATTACTTTACCGACAAGGCGCCGCTTACCACACTTCATCAACTTCAACAAGCCAGGGAAATGACGAAAGCTACCGGGAAAAAATACATGGTTTATTACAGCGAGCGGCTGCATGTGGAAGGGGCTATCTACGCTGGGCAGCTGATCGAGCAGGGGGCAATCGGCCGCGTGCTGCAGGTGATCGGCCTTGGGCCGCACCGCTTAAGCGCCAAAAGCCGCCCCAAGTGGTTTTTTGAAAAGGAAAAGTACGGCGGCATATTGTGCGACATCGGCAGCCATCAAATCGAGCAGTTTTTGTTCTTTTCCGGCGCCAAGGACGCGAAGGTTGCGCACAGTCAAATCGCCAACTACGCGCACCCCGACTATCCCGAGCTGGACGACTTTGGCGACGCAACGCTTGTGGCGGATAACGGCTGCACCAACTATTTCAGGGTGGACTGGTTCACGCCCGACGGCCTTGGCACCTGGGGCGACGGGCGCACCATGATCCTTGGTACGGAAGGGTACATTGAGATCCGCAAATATATCGACATATGCACGGGCGATGCGTCGGGCAATCATGTTCTGCTGGTCAACGGCAGCGGGGAAAAGCGGTTCGACGTGACCGGGCAGGTGGGTTACCCCTTCTTCGGGCAGCTGATCCTGGACTGCATGAACCGCACGGAAAACGCCATGACCCAGGAGCATGCCTTCAAGGCCGCAGAGCTTTGCGTCATGGCCCAGATGCAGGCGAACAAAATATGCTGAAGGTCTGATATATAGCTGCGTAACCCGGCGGCGCTTACATAAGGCATGTGAATAGCGCCGCTTTCCTGCGCGCATCCTGTTTGTATATAACAAGCATACGGGAACGCGTGAAAATGACGGAAAATATACGTATTGCGGAACCTGCTACCGGGCAGGATGACGCTGGTCGGGCATGGGGGAACCTAAGTTGATAGGTATGAAAAAGCCCTGCAAAATCGCCGTACCCCAGACAAGATACTTTCGCCGCAGGGCGGGCGATTAATAATCGCCCCTACATCAGCAAAGAGGAAGTTGAATGCTCCTCCCGGCAAACACAAGCCGCGGAAAAGCTGCCAACAAACTCTTTACGCTGTAGGGGCGATTATCAATCGCCCGCCTGAACCGGACGGCATAACCTAACTTCTTTTCAAAGTATTCTGTCAGTAATATAAACTAGACGATTCAGTATGCTAAGCAGCTTACCTCATAAGGATCACGGACGGATCGATGCTTGTGATATCAGGGGAACATGTACGTGCCATGGCGCCGGCCAGTTCCTCCGTCATGTCTGTAATCTTCTTCCTTACGCCCTCCGCGCCGTCATCCCTTAGCGGATCCATCAGCGCACGGCCCACGCATACCGCCGTGGCGCCAAGCGCCAGCGCCTTGAACGCGTCGATGCCGCTAAAAACGCCGCAGTCCACAAAGATGGGCATGCTGCCACCCAAGGCCTTTGCGATCTTCGGCAGCACCATCAGCGGCGGCACGGCATAGTCCAATATCCCGTGGTGGTGGGACACCACAATGCCTTTTACGCCCGCTTCCGCGCATTTTAAAGCGTCCTGTTCGCTTAATACCCCTTTGATTATGAATGGCAGCTTTGTCGCTTTGACGAAGGTTTTTATTTCGTCAAGCGTCTTGGGGACCATGGGCAGGCCAAGGACAGTATCGTATTGCCCCCTGCCATTGAACGCATGGTCGATATCCATGCCCACGGCAAATGCGCCGCATTTTTCCGCATGCGCGATCTTTTTGAATATCATGTCATTATTGGCATGGGGCTTGATAATTTTCACGGTCCTTGCGCCGGTTTTTATAATGGCTTCCAGTTCATCCTCTTCACCCATGCCGGTCCACATGACCGCGTTTGCCTGATATACGCCCTTTGCCATTTCCGCGGCGCCATCCATGCGGCAGTTATCCAAATGCGAAAGCGCGGCCGTCATGATAGGCGTGGCAAACGATTCCCCGTAAAGCTTCATAGTTGTAGACGGCAAAACAGCGTCCAGGTGCCGCATTTCAATCAAAAGCTTATCAAAGTATTCCCTGGTAATTTGATTGGCATCGCCTATTCTTTCGTTATGCTGTGCCATATAAATCTCCTGTTCCTTGTTTTTCCCTGAGTATACTTGATCCTGTTCGTTTTGTCCATTCCGGAAGGAACGGGAGATATCAAGCGGCGAGAGGGAGGACGGTAGACAACGCTGAAAATTATTACTTCCTTCCGTCTCCATCGTCGGCACCATCCCATCTGGCTCAATCGTCGCGGTGCTTCGCTAAACAATCCTCAGTCTCGCATCGCCAGCCTCCTCCAAGGGAGGCTTCCCAAAAGGCTTCCCCTTGAGGGGAAGCTGTCGACGAAGGAGACTGATGAGGTGGAAATAGCTGCATATTCGATAGTGCCAGACACCTCATCCGGTGCTGCGGAGCCACCTATTCCATCTGGCTCTATCGTCGCGGTGCTGCGCTCCGCTTGCATACCCGGCGGCTCAATCGTCGCATCGCTTCGCTGTGCCCATCTGGCTCAATAGTCGCATTGCATCGCTGCCGCTCGCACTGCTCCTTTTCGCCAGCCTCCTTCACCCCTCCCATATCTGCCACTGGCGGGGTCGGGGTTCCGGAGCCCGCGCTGCTCGTTTCGCTCGCTTCCTCCGCTTCGCTTTATCCGCCACCGGCGGCGCTCATCTACGGAACCCGTTTCGCCAGCCTCCTCCACCCTGCCCATTTCCCTCCATCTGGCTCAATCGTCGCATTGCTTCGCTCCGCTCGCACTGCTCGTTTCGCCAGCCTCCTCCGCCTCGCTTCATCCGCCACAGGCGGCGCTTCGGCTACGGAGCCACTGGCGG
>JAEZJP010000218.1 GCA_023415715.1 Bacillota bacterium | reverse complement strand
GGTGTGGCCCGTATCTTCAACAGCGCCGTGGCTCCCTTTGATGACGGTTTTGTGGCAGTGCTTCGGGGCGAACAGGTGGACGGCGTTCCCCATATCTATATGGGCAAAAGTACTGACGGCATCCATTGGGATGTCGATAGTGAGAAGATTGCCTTTGTGAATGAGTCGGGCGAGCCCTTCATGCCACGCTATGCTTATGACCCGCGCCTTATCAAGGTGGAGGAGGATTATTACATCCTTTGGTGCACCGACTTTTACGGTGCGTCCATCGGCATGGCGAAAACGAGGGATTTCAAAACCTTTGTGCGCATGGAAAACCCCTTTATCCCCTTTAACCGCAACGCCGTGCTCTTCCCAAGAAAGATAGGCGGAATGTACAAACTTTTGTCCCGCCCTTCGGACAGCGGCCACACGCCCTTTGGAGATATCTTCATTTCCGAAAGCCCGGATATGGTCTATTGGGGCCGGCACCGCCACGTAATGAGCAGGGGAACCGCCTGGTGGGAAAGCGTGAAAATCGGCGGAGGCGCAGCGCCCATTGAAACAAGCGAAGGCTGGCTTTTGTTCTATCATGGCGTAGCCAGTACATGCAACGGGTTTGTTTACTCCATCGGCGGGGCGATTCTGGATATCGACGAGCCCAGCCGAGTGCTATACCGCTGCCGGAATTTCCTTTTGACACCGGAGGAACCCTATGAGGAGAGGGGCTTCGTGCCCAACGTTTGCTTCCCCTGCGCAACGCTGCAGGATGCGAAAACGGGGCGAATCGCTATTTATTACGGCGCGGCGGATACGTATGTGGGTTTGGCGTTCACACAGGTGGAGGATGTTGTGGAATACATCAAGGAGCATAGTGTTTTGACCCCGGAGGATACGGAAATAGGCAGCCGGTAGCGTAAACGAATTTGTATATCGCTTTCTCATATGGTGATACCCAAGAATTCACATTTCTTTGGGTTTCGCCTTTTTCTGTTTCAAAGCATCCTATAAAGCGCTGGAATGCATTTTTCATTGTCAATTTCGGGTATACATCGATCGAATATGCAGATATTTAATATTGCATATTGAGTATGATGCACATTGAATTTTTTTCTTAAACCCTTTATGTCCTTAACCGCTTTGTTAGTTGCTTTTTGATTATTATTCGATAAAAATCATTATGATTGACAATAGATAATTTTCCATATAAAATGAATTTTGGCAAATCAGGGATCACAATTCTATATTGGTCGGATCGAATTACAAAAGATATCTTGCGTGACGCGAATATGCTGAAAATAAAGAGATTTGAAATAGAAATTATTATATAAATTTAAAAGATTGATGGGGGAGCTACAAATGGGGAAAATCATTCGCAATAAGCTGATTCTATTGCTGGCGCTTATGGTTTTTCTGCTTCCTGCATGCATATTGCCGGCAAGCGCAGGGTCAACAACGACATTTTCTTGGGAAACAGATACCCTTACCGGAACCGTAAATGGGCATAGTACGTTAACAGAAACTGTGGATGGAATTGATGTTGTAGTTTCATATGACAAAACTTTCCCGGATATACTCCTTGAAACCAACGGGTTTTTAGAATCTTCTGGATTTACAGGGAATATATTGTACATGTCTCCCTTGTTATCCAGTACAATTACGTTTTCATTCAGCGAGGCAGTCGATATATCGAGCATCCATGCCGTAAATTTGGGAGGAGTAGATGCCACATGGACGTATAGCCCGTCCGGCGGCTCCAATCTTATTTTAACGCGCCCCATGTTTAACGGGCATGTTGAGTTCGTTCCATTTGGCTGGACCAATGTTACTTCATTTACGGTATCCACCACTAATATGGAAGCCGGTTTTTATTTTGATGATCTTGTCGTCAGCAAATCTGTCCTCCCTCCTGAAATTGATTCAATTTCGCCAAACAGCGGCTCAACGGCGGGCAGCACGGATGTGACGATTACCGGCCAATATTTTACAGGAGCCAATTCGGTACTCATTGGGGGAGCTTCAGCCTCCAACGTTACAGTGGTAAACGACACCACAATCACAGCAAAGACGCCCACGGGAACCCCGGGAGCTAAAGATGTTGCCGTTACAACGTCTATAGGGACCGGAACTGGGTCAGGTCTTTATACCTATATTGCTGATATTTCAGCGGCCGGCGTCACGGGCATGCCGGCGCCCGCCGCAGGGGCGGCGCCAATTGCCGCGGACAGCCTGTTTCCCGACGCATCATACTATACTGTAACGGGCCTCACCTGGCAAAACGGCGATGGCTCGCCGGCGACGCTGACCGGCAGCGGCAAGTTCAAGGCGGGATCAAGCTATAAGGCGGTTGTCGAACTTACGTCGGCAGCGGGCTACAAATTCCAAAGCGGCGGCATCGCAAGCCCTTCTGTTAATACCGGTATGGCGGGTGCGGGTACGGTGGTCGGCGGGGATGTGGAAGGCAACAGGCTGACATATACCGTGACCTTCCCGGCAACAGCGGCTTTGTCGGTAAGCGCCATAGCAGTGAAGACACAGCCTGCCACACTTACATATATAGATGGAGACACCCTCAGCCTGTCAGGGCTTGAGGCAACCCTGACCTATAACGACGGAACAACTGCCGATGTGGTATACGCAAACTTTGGAGCAAACAGCATCACGGCAAGCCCTGACGCTGGGACCGCCCTGACCGTGGCAGATCATAACGAACATCCGGTCACTTTGACTTGTAATACGCATACGGCATCAACAAGCAGCCTGACGGTAAACGCACAGCTGGGAGCGGCTTCGGTGACCATAGCAGCACCGGCAGCAGGAGCAGTCCCGCAGGATACCGCGGCTGTGGAAACGGTAACCGCCAACGCCAACTATACCGTATCCGGTGTGGTATGGAACGAGGCCCTGACCCTGGGCGGCAGATTCAAAGCAGGACAAACGTATACGGCAACAATAACCCTGACCTCCAAGAACGGCACGAGATTCCAGCCGGCAGCCTTCACACCGGCAGTGGCAGGCGCCGCATCCGTAAGCGGAACCGCCACATCGGGCGGGACGGTTACGGGCAACGCGGTCACCTTTACTGTGACTTACGCTTCGACCGCGCCGCTTTCGGTTACCGGTATCGCCGTAACCGCCCAGCCGGCCAAAATGAGCTATACGGAGGTTGAGGACGGCACGCTGGCATTGAACGGCATGGTGATAACGGAAACATATAACGACGGTTCCAGCGGTTCCGTATCCTTCATAGGCGGCACGGCTTCCGGCTATACGGCAGATCCCGCAAATGGTACGGCCCTGACCAATGCGGTGCATAATGGAACAAAAGTCACCGTTACGCATATGGCTACCGGCATATGGGCGGAAACGGACGCCCTTACGGTGAGCCCGGCGGATATTATGGCGGCCGGCGTCACGGGGTTGGCTGCGCCGGTGACCGGTTCGACTCCCATAACCGTAAGTGCTTTGAATTCCAATGATTCCGGCAGCTATATGGTGACGAGTCTTACCTGGCAAAACGGGGATGGTTCACCTGCCACCCTGACCAGCGGCGTCAAATTCAGGGCAAATGCAAGCTACCGGGCAGAGATCGAACTGACTTCTGCAGCGGGACATAAATTCCCTTTAATCGGATTTGCACCCGGTGTGAACACGGGAACGCCGCAGGCTGGAATGATAAATGGCGGAGATGTGTCAGGCAATACGCTTATCTTTACCGTCACCTTCCCGGATACAGGGGCGAAAGCGGTGACCGGTATCACTGTGAAGACGCAGCCCAGTGATCTTGCCTATGAGAATGGGGAGACGTTGAGCCTTGCGGGACTCATGGCTACGCTGACCTACAGCGATGATACGGTGTTGGATGTGGAGTTTGCCAATTTTGCATTAAACGGCATTACAGCAAGCCCAACGGACGGAACGGTCATGGCTTATGATATCCATAACGGGCAAAAGGTTCTTTTACACTGCGGGGAATATACTGCGCAGACGAACGCCTTGACAGTGAGCCCTCCGGATATCACGGAGGCCGGCGTCACGGGCATAATTGCGCCGGTGACCGGGTCGGCACCTATTTCCGTAAGCAGCCTGTTATCCAATGATTCCAGCAGTTATATGGTCACGAGCCTTACCTGGCAAAATGGGGATGGCGTACCTGCCACCCTGACCAGCGGCGGCAAGTTCCGCGAGATTTCCAGCTACAGGGCGGCTATCGTACTGACCTCTGCGGTTGGGCACAAATTCCCTGCAGGCGCCTTGACGCCCACAGCGGACGCAGGATCGCCGCAGGCGGGAACGGTTAGCGGCGGGAACGTGACGGGCAATACGCTGACCTTTACCGTAACCTTCCCGGATACCGGGGCGAAAGAAGTGACCGGTATCGCCGTGAAGACGCAGCCCAGTGAACTTGCCTATGAGAATGGGGAGACGTTGAACCTTTCGGGCCTTGTGGCTACGCTGACCTACAGTGACGATACGGCGCTGGATGTAGCACTTGCGAATTTTGCGTCAAACGGCATCTATACAAGCCCGGCGGACGGAACGGTTCTGGCTTATGCCATCCATAACGGGCAGAAAGTTCTCTTAAGCTGCGGGAGCTATACGGCGGAGACGAACGATCTTACTGTGATCCCGCCGCAGCCCATCCTGACGCCGGGAACAGTGAACCGTACAAGCGATACGGCAGCCACCGTGACATTCACCTCGGATCAAGCCGGGACGTATTACTTTGGTATCGTGGCGGACGGTGCGGGGACGCCCGATGTCAGCACTGCCGGGCAGGGGAGCGTATGTCTGACCGGGGAAAGCACCATCAGCCTGACTGCGCTGACGGCGGGGGATCGGGACATCTACATCAAAGTCAAGAGCGCGGCGGGGAAGGTAAGCGAGACCCTGAAGATGGATATTGCTGCCTACTTTGTGCCTGTGACCGGAATTGCGGATCTGCCGGGACTGGCTTGGATAGGTACCGGCAGGACGCTTACGGGTACGGTATTCCCGGAAAATGCAACGAATAAGACGATCGTATGGAGCGTGAAAAACGCTGGAGCAACGGGCGCGGCCATCAGCGGCAGCACATTCACCGCCACCGGTACCGGAACTGCGGTATTGACGGCTACAATTGATAAAGGCGCGTCCTCAACAAATGATTATACTCAGGACTTCTCCATTGAAGTCCATCCCGCCATGGTCTATAACACGATTGAGGACCATGTGGACAGCAGTACCACCATTATAGCGGAGGGAATGTTCGCGGAGGAGGCGCGGCTTATTGTTACGCCAATGGCGAACGGGGACGCAGACAGGGTGGAATTGGAGGAACAGTTATCGGAACAGAATGCCGTCGCCGCCTATGAGGTGCATGTGGAGCCCGCCGAAGCCTTCCAGCCGCCCCTGACGCTTACTTTCCAGGTGGGACAATCGTTCAATGGCCGCACAGTATACATCCTGCACAAGCTTTCAGACGGAAGCATCGACATTTATACCCCCACGGTGGCAGACGGCGAGGCTGTGATCACCGTAAATGAGTTGTCGCCCTTCCTGCTGGCGGTTGACCCCCAGATTTCGATCATCCGGCAGCCGCTAAACGTGCTTATCTTGACAGGACAGACAGCCACCTTCCATGTGGAGGCCAATGGGCTGGATCCCCTGTCCTATCAGTGGCAGCGGCGCACGGGAGCTGGCGCTGTTTGGGAAGATATTCCTGGTGCGACTGGCGCCGACTATACTACCACCAAGGTGAACATGAGTCACAACGGTTACCAGTACCGGGTAGTCGTCACAGACGTGCTGGGAAACAGCGCTGCATCCGACACGGTTATTTTGACAGTCGCAGTATCGCCTGCTACGGGGGATGACTCCCAGCCAATTTTGTACATTATGTTGACGGTTATGTTTGCCGTTGCGGCCATCCTGCTTTACAAAAAGCGCAGGACGGCATAAAAATTATAGGCATCCTGCAGCGTTAACGTATTTCCATAAAGTTTCATTTGCGTGTGGTGAAACCCAAGAATTCACATTCCTTTGGGTTTCGCCTTTCTCTATACTAAAGTTACGTATAATGTACCATAAATCGCTGATTTAATTCTTGATTATTGTTTGATTGACAAAATATTGAATCTTTACTATCATGAATCATAGAAAAAATCCCCCCAAAATATAATGAATCGTATTACACACAAAAGAAGTCGTACGCTATGCGGAGGATGCAACATGATACATCAGGCTGGGAGAAAATGCGCGGCGGTTATACTGGTACTTGTTTTGATGCTGTCTTCAGTTTCCATAACTGCATTTGCGGCTTCTACCCCATTCGCGGGCGGTGATGGTTCATCAGATCATCCCTATGAAATAGCTAACCAAGAGCAGCTTGACTCAGTCAGGGATTATTTGGGTTCCAATTTTAAGCAGATTGCCAATATTACGATTAATACTACAACATATCCGAACTGGTCGCCTATAGGAGAAGAAGGCTCGCCCTTCACAGGCAGTTATAACGGCGATGGTCATAGTATTACGGGTTTGAAAATCAATGAAACAGCATCCGAGGATTCCCACACGGTTCTGGGTTTGTTCGGCGTTGTGGGATCCGGCGGCTCAATCAGCAATATCAGGCTTGAGAACGTGGATATTTATGTTGTTTCAGGATCCAGTACTTCGGTTGAATCGTTTATTGGCGGCCTTGCGGGCGCGAATCTGGGTACGATATCCAACTGTAGTGTTACGGGCATATTGGATGTCGCTTCTCAACAAATCGCGGCAGGCGGTCTTGTGGGAAATATCGGCGGATTCAATGGCGTATTCGGGTCGCCTGGCGCTAATGGCTCCGGAGTAGTCACCGGCTGCACCAGCAACTGCACGCTTAACGTTGCCGGATATTATCAGGTGGTACACGCAGGTGGTTTGGTAGGAGAGGCATTCAAGGCGGGCAGCTCGGTCAACAATAGCAGCAGCACCGGAACAGTCATCTGCAGGGGAGGATCGGATGTCAACCAGACCGGTCCTACTGCGGGCGGGCTGCTCGGTTATGCGGACGGCATTGAAATTGAAGATTGCAGCAGTGATGCCGTTGTGTCGGCTGTAAACGCCAGATCGCAAGCCAATGCGGGAGGATTGATCGGCGGCATAGTGGGGAATTGTACAATCAGCAATTGCACAAGCACAGGCAATGCAGAAGCTTCCGATGCACCAGGTTCCAAAGGCACCAGGTTATGCGTTGGCGGCTTGATCGGCTACAGCTTCTCTTCTTCTGCTATTAACAACTGCCACTGTACCGGGAATGTAACAGCTGCGGGTACAGGTGCAGCTACCCCTGCATACTCTTATTCGGCTGTCTATTCCGGGGGCTTTATCGGATATATCAGTTTAGGCTCAGACGTGGTCAGGATATCGCAATGCTATGCGACGGGAAACGCGATTGCAACCGTCAGCACATTTGGCTATGCCTATGCCGGAGGCTTTGGCGGTTGTTATTCGAAAGCAGATGTCAGCAAAAGTTATAGCCTGGGCAACGCGCAAGCAGCGTCGCCCGATGGCCATGCAAGCGCGGGCGGCTTTACCGGATATTACGGGTATGCTTCCAACCCATCGCCGACTACGTTATCCAATTGCTTTAGTAGGGGAAATGCCGCCGCCAATTGCATAGGTAAAGAACGCGTAGGCGGGTTTTCCGGTGTCATTGCAAATTCCAACGCATCCTATTGCTTTGGTACGGGGATTCCAACCGTTTCACATGACTCGTCTTTGATCTATTGCGGAGGATTTGCCGGGATAAAAGATGCCGCCACAATAAACAGTTGCTACTACGACAGTACTGTCTCCGGGAAGACGGATTCCGACAGGGGAACGCCTATGTCAACCTCCGATATGAAAAAGCCTGATTTTGAAACCTATATGGCAAATGCGGGTGCGGGTTGGAAGCTTGTTTCAAATCTGAACGGCGGTTACCTGGTGATAGACGGCGTTGGCCTTGGAGCGCTTCCCACATCCTTTGTTACATACAAGGACGGCGCTGATGAAAGCACAATGTACGGCTCAGATACAGTGGCCCAGGGCGTTATTTTCTCCCAGCCTTCGTGGATAAGTCCGGAAAACGCGGGAAGTTCTCTCTCCGGCTGGTACACTGATCCGTCCTGTGGAAGTTCCTACAAATGGAATTTTGCGTTACAGACTGTTTCCAGCGCATCTCTTATGCTTTACGCAGGCTGGGAGTCGCTTGATCCAACGGCGCCCACCCTGACGGCGGGAGCGGTAAACCGCCTGAGCGATACGTCCGCCACAGCATCATTTATCTCTGACGAGGCTGGGGCTTACTATTATGTCGTTGTGGAGAATGACGCCGGCGAACCGGTGATCGACACCAGCGGGGCGGGTACAGCCTGCACGACAGGCGAAACTGTTATTAGCCTCACAACGCTGATAGCGGGAGAGAAGGACATCTACATCAAGGTCAAGGATGCTGCCGGCAACGTGAGCGCCGCCCTGAAAATCGACATACCTGCCTATGCAATCCTTGATACAGTAGAACCCACCCTGACGGCAGGAGCGGTAAACCGCCTGAGCGATACAAACGCCACGGTGACATTCACATCCGACGAAGCTGGAGATTACTATTATGTCGTTGTGGAAGACGGCGACGGCGAACCGGTCATCGACACAAGCGGGGCGGGCACAGCCTGCACGACAGGCGAAACTGTTATCAGCCTCACAACGCTGATAGCGGGAGCGAAGGACATCTACATCAAGGTCAAGGACGCTGCCGGCAACGTGAGCGCTGCCCTGGAGCTGGATGTTCCCATATTCTTTGTTCCTGTCACCGGCATTTTGGATGTGCCCGCGTCAGCTGCGGCAGGTACGGATTTAACCTTGACAGGTACGGTCACCCCTGCCGATGCCACGAACCAGTCCATAGTATGGAGCGTCAAGAGCGCTGGAGCCACAGGCGCGAACATCGCCGGGAATATCCTGTCCACCACCGGTGCCGGAACTGTCATTGTTACGGCTGCCATTGTAAGCGGTGTTTCACAGGCTACGGATTATACGCAGGATTTCACCGTAATAGTGTATTCTATGGCCCATGACATACTGGAGGAGCAGGTGGATACCACCGTCATCACCGCGGAGGGGCTGTTTGCGGAGGTGGCGCGGCTCATAGTGGTGCCAATTTCGGACGGGGACGCAGACAGGGTGGAATTGGAGGAACAGCTATCGGAGCAGAATGCCATCGCCGCCTATGAGATCCACGTGGAGCCGGCTGGCGCTTTCCGGCCGCCGCTGACGCTTTCCTTCCGGGTGGGGCAATCGTTCAACGGCCGCACGGTATACATTCTGCACAAGCTTTCCAATGGAAGCACCGACATTTATACCCCCACGGTGGAAAACGGGGAGGCAGTGATCACCGTAAATGAGCTGTCGCCCTTCTTGCTGGCGGTTGACCCGCAGGTGACGATCGTTCAGCAACCGCAAAGCGTACTTGCATTGGTTGGGCAGACGGCAGCCTTCCACGTGGAAGCAGAGGGGCTGGATCCCTTGGCTTATCAGTGGCAGCGGCGCACGGGCGATGGCGCGGCGTGGGAAGATATTTCAGGTGCGACCATCGCCGACTATACTACCACCAAAGTGAATATGAGTCACAACGGTTACCAGTACAGGGTGATCATTACCGATGTGCTGGGGAACAGCGCTACATCCGATACGGCTATTTTGACGATCGCAGTATCACCTGCCACTGGGGATAATTCCCAGCCTCTTGTGTATGCCGTAATGACAGTTCTTTTTGCTGCTGCGATGATATTCATCTTGCGCAGGCGCAGGATGGCGTAATATGCGTTCCCGTTTAATTGGCTATCACCGCAAGCATAGTACGCGGCAATACCGCTATGCCCCGGGAAGGCGGTCCATAACCAATACCATGCGGGCGGCCCTTGTGGTCTTATGCATGATCGGTGTTGTGTTTTCGGGCTTTCAGGTGTATAGGTACTTTGCCGATTCCCGGAAAACGCGCAGCACGAACGAAGAAGTGGCATCTTTATACCATGCAGCAGAAGCACCGGAATCAACACCTGCCTATACCATAAGGCAGGGAGTTACGGGCGTGCCTCTTGCATCGCCTACCCCGTCTCCGGCATCTGTCTTTCAGTTGATCGGGGAATCTCCTCTTCCACGGTTTAATACCCTGTTGAAAGCCAATCCGGATGTTATCGGCTGGCTGAATATACGGGGAGAGCTTGACCTGCCTGTGGTCTACCGGGATAATGAATATTATTTAACGAGGGATGTATACCGTAAAAAAAGCACCGCTGGGACTTTGTTTCTGGATGAAAACCATCCCCTTGCGGCTTCGGCGCAGTATCTTGTGATCCATGGCCATAATATGAAGGACGGCTCCATGTTCGGGCATCTTCAGCGCTACCTGGAGCTTGGCTATTTGCAAAAACACTGCGTCATACAGTTTGATACGCTGTACCAGGAAAACACATATGTGGTGTTTGCCGTGCTTGTTGTTTCGGAGAATGTGCATGATGCCGGGTTCATTAACTTTTTAGGATACCCGGCTTTTTCTTCCCAGGATCAGTTTATGGAATTTGTGAACGGGTTAAAGGATAAATCGAAGTTTGCTATCCCGGTCAATGTGGATGCGTCGGATACGCTTTTGATATTGTCCACCTGCTATGGAGAGGACCGGCTGATCATAGTAGCCCGGCGAGTCCGCTCCGGCGAGTCCGCTTCAGGCCTGAAGGCCATGGTGGGTTACGCTTTAAAAAAGTAGGAGATGGTAATTCAATCTGTAGGCAAAACCTGGCTTTAGAAAATATGTCCTAATGCCGGTCAGAATGTTGACAGCCGCACACCCCCCATGCTATAATTGGGCAATTTGTGGACAAGTCCACAAGTCATAATAAGGGGGAAGAGACGTGGCAAGAGACCTGTTAACCCTCAGTGATGTCAGGATATCGGAAGTCATGGCGCTTTTAAACG
>JAEZJP010000203.1 GCA_023415715.1 Bacillota bacterium | reverse complement strand
GAAAAGGAGTGATTTTGTTGAGCATGACGCCCGATGCACGTCAAGCCAAACTCAACGACCTGTATGAGCAGGGAAAAACCAAAGGGACCATGACGTACAAGGACATCATGAACCAGTTGGTGGAGTTCGAGATTGAGCCTGACCAATTCGATAAAATATTGGAAACCTTTGAAGCTCTTGGCGTGGATGTGGTCAACGAACTGGACCCCACCGAGCCGGAGCTGATTGCCGAACCGCTGGAGAAAATCGATCTTTCCGTACCGGAAGGCATCTCTATCGATGACCCGGTACGTATGTACCTAAAAGAAATCGGCAAGGTTCCCCTTTTGACAGCCGATGAGGAAATTGAAATTGCCCAGCGTATGGAGCAGGGCGACGATGACGCCAAGCGCAAGCTGGCGGAAGCGAACCTCCGCCTGGTGGTATCCATTGCCAAGCGTTATGTGGGCCGCGGCATGCTGTTTCTGGACCTGATCCAGGAGGGCAACCTGGGGCTTATCAAGGCTGTGGAGAAATTCGATTACCGTAAGGGCTATAAATTCTCCACCTATGCCACCTGGTGGATCAGGCAGGCAATCACCCGCGCCATAGCGGACCAGGCGAGAACCATCCGCATCCCCGTACATATGGTGGAGACCATCAACAAGCTTATCCGTGTTTCCCGGCAGCTTTTGCAGGAATATGGCCGGGAACCCACACCGGAAGAGATTGCAAAATCCATGGCCATCAGCGAGGGCAAGGTAAGGGAAATCATCAAAATCGCCCAGGAGCCCGTTTCGCTGGAAACACCCATCGGTGAAGAGGAAGACAGCCACCTGGGAGACTTTATCCCTGATGACGACGCCCCCGCCCCTGCGGAAGCCGCTTCCTTCTCCTTGATGAAGGAACAGCTTTTGGACGTGCTGGATACATTGACCCCCCGGGAAGAAAAAGTGCTCCGCCTGCGGTTTGGCCTGGACGATGGCCGCCAGCGCACCCTGGAGGAAGTGGGCCGGGAGTTCAACGTCACCCGTGAGCGCATCCGCCAAATCGAGGCAAAGGCGCTTCGCAAACTGCGCCACCCCAGCCGCAGCAAAAAGCTGAAAGACTATCTGGATTGAACCTTGCGTAAAAACACAAACAGCAATTCAATGGAGGGGAGGGGCGCGGCCCCTTCCCTTCTTGCATAAAGACATATACGAAAGGATACGCTTATGGCCTCGTATGGATTGCTGCTTCTTCTGGTCCTGCCTGCCTACTTTATATATGCCATATCTTCTTCTCTGCGGGCGGCGAGGCAGCGCAGGGATGATGCATCAGCCCGTTTCGGCACAATTTGGGAGCACCCGCAGGAGGACATGGAGAGCCTTCGCACCCAATGGGAGCTTCAAAAGACGGAAGCAGGCCGTGAGGTGGACGACATCACCTGGAGCGACCTGGACATGGACCGGGTGTTTCACAGGATCAATTCCTGCCTTACGACGCCCGGAGAAGAAATGCTGTATTTAAGGCTGCGCTCCCTTCATGGGACAGAGGATGATTGGGAACAGGTGCTGTCTGCCCTTGACGAAAACCCGGACCTGCGCCTGAAAATACAATCTTTGCTTGCTGAGCTTGGCAAAAACAGCGAAAGCGGGATGACTGAACTTTTGCTTCATCCGGACAGCTACCGCCTGCCTTATGCCGGCCTTTTGCGTATAGCCGCCATCCTGCCGCTGGCAGCGGCCATACTGTTTTTCCTTTCGGTTCCGACAGGTGCAGCCATCATGGCACTGCTTCCCGCGCTGATCCTGAATGCCGCCCTGTATTACTGGGGCGGCAAAAGGCTGCAAGGTAGGCTGCATACCATACGCTATACCAAGTCGCTTCTCTGGTGCGTAAGAAAGTTCACCCGCCTGCCCATGCCCGGACTCGGCGAACAGCAGGCAGCCATGCAGCAGGCATACAAGCCCTTTTCCCATCTGCGCGGCGCTTTTTCCGGTGCTGTGCAGGAAGGTATGGTGGCAGGCGATATAGGTGGGATCATGATGTTTGTACAAGTGTTTTTCCTTACCGAGCTGCACGCCTACAACCGGGTCATGGCGCACATTGCGAAACATACCGGTGAATTGAAAAGCCTATATGAGGCTATAGGCCGGCTGGATGTTATGATCGCCACCCTTTCCCTTCGCAAAAGCCTGCATCGGTTTTGCCTCCCCCATTTTCATGAGCAGATGGCCTTGGAGGTGAATGACGCCGTGCACCCGCTGCTGGAAAACGGTGTGGGTAACAGCGCCAGTTTTCAGCACGGTGTACTGATCACCGGCTCCAACGCTTCGGGCAAATCCACGTTCATTAAGACCCTGGCGGTGAATGCCATCCTGGCCCAGTCCGTACACACCTGCTCCGCCGCATCCTTCGCACTACCCTTGTCCAGGGTGATGTCCTCCATGGCATTAAGGGACAATCTTGCGGGCGGTGAAAGCTATTTTGTGGTGGAAGTGAAGTCCTTCCGGCGCATTTTGCAGGCGGTAAAATCCTCCCCCTGCCTGTGCTTTGTGGACGAGATATTGAGGGGAACCAATACCGTTGAACGCATTGCTGCATCCGCGGCGGTCTTAAGAAGCCTTCAGCAGGGAAACAGCTTATGTGTCGCCGCCACCCACGACATCGAGCTGACTGCGATCTTAAACGGCCTGTATGACAACTATCATTTTCAGGAAGAGCTGAAAGACAAGAGCATTCATTTTGATTACAAACTGCGAACCGGCCCTTCCCACACGCGAAATGCATTACTCTTGCTGCAGGCTTTTGATTTTCCAGGTCCCGTGGTCAAGGAAGCAATGGAAATGGTAAATTCCTTTGAGAAGGAACACCGCTGGTCCACTGCGGATGCGTTGGAAGGAGGCGGTTCGCCTGCGCCTGCCCAATCTTGATGAAAGACTTTTGGCTGCTGCCGGACTGTTTCCCTCTTGCCGGCTGGGAGCGGACATTGGCACCGATCACGGCCGGCTTCCCCTATATCTGCTGGCCTCGGGGCGGTGTGAGCGTATGGTGGTATCGGATATCAGCGCACCGGCTCTTTCAAAAGCCAGGGAATTGATCACCCGCCATCACTTCGATCACAGGGCTGCATTCATTCAGGCCGACGGGCTGGATGCCCTTCATGAACCTGCTCAGGCAGTCAGCCTGCTGGGCATGGGCGGGGACACCATGTGCGCCATCCTGACCGCGGCGCCTATAAGGCTGCAAGGGGCCGCTTTGATCCTGTCACCCCACACGGAACTTTACAAGGTGCGGGAAGTACTTCACCAAATCGGCTACCAAATCGCCAAAGAATCCGTCACCCGGTCCGGAGGACGGTTTTATGTGATATTGCAGGCGTTGCCGGGAGACGCTGTGTATACTGAAAAGGAACTGCTTCTTGGTCCGTGCCTGATCAAGGAGCGGGCACCTCTATTTCAGGATTACCTGCTTTGGCGGCAGCGAGTGGCATATACTGCGCTTAATGCTCTTAAGGATGCAGGAGACGATGATAAGCGCATGGCGGAATATACGCGGCTTGACGCTTACATACGGGAGGAATTGATATGATACTGACCGTAAAGGCCGTATACGACTGGGTGGATGGTTTCGCGCCATTCCAAACAGCGGAAGAGTATGACAACGTTGGCCTTTTGGCAGGCCGGTTCGACGCGCCCGTCACCCGTATTTTAACGGCACTGGACTGCACCCTGGAGGTGGTAGAGGAAGCCAGGCATCTTCGTGCTGAACTGATCCTAACCCACCATCCCCTTATGTTCCACGCAAGAAAGAACCTTCGGGAGGATGATTCGGAAGGGAAAGTGTTGTGCGCGCTGATCCGCAGCCACATTGCACTGATCAGCGCCCATACGAATCTGGACAGGGCGCCGGGAGGCATCAATGATGTGCTGGGGCAGATGTTTTCCCTTACAAGCATGCGGGGCGAAGGTTTTTTGCGCTGCGGGGATCTTCCGTCCCAAATGACGGCGGGAGAATTGCGGGATTTGGCTTCCCGGCTTCTGAATGCTCCTGTGCGTTTGTATGGCAGCCCGGAAAAAAGGATTCATACCATTGCCGTAGGCAGCGGCGCGTATGACGAGGGATTCACAGAAGCCGCAGACTTAGGCGCACAGGCATATCTTACCGGTGAAGTGCGCCATCACAACGCCATTGACGCCGTGGCGCAGGGGATGGTTCTGCTGGAAGGCGGCCATTACGCCACGGAAGCGCCTGGCCTTCAAGCCTTTGGCGGCTGTTTACAAAAGGGTTTGGATAGGTTACAATACTCAGTGGAAATTAACCATTTTTCGGGCGTTTCCTATCCCGGGGCGCTCAATCAATAGCCTGTGTCAGGGATAGGCGGTCAAATTCAGCCGCCTTTCCTGTAAATATGAGGAGGTCAAAGCATGGATCAGTTGGAAATGCTCTGGGAGTATCAGCAGGCGGACATGGAGGCGGACCGGCTTGAAAATGAAATCCGCCGTTCCCCCAACCGTATCAAGCTGGTCAAGAGCCGGGATTTTTTAATGGAGCAGCAGAATACCATCAAGCGCATCGAAAACGAAGTCATGATCATGAGCGATCGCATTGATGTGATCCGCGATGCCGTTATTAGGGCTGAGGAACAATTGAAGACGCTGACCGCCAGGCTGGAAAAAGATCCGCCTCAAAACATGGAGGATGCCAGGCTTCAGACCAACGAAGCCCGCAAGCTGCTTGATACCCTCAATGGCTATGAGCAGGAAATGAAACGCATCCGCAAGGACGCCGGAGACAGGGATCATCAGCAGCATGAGGTGCGTCTTCGCGCCGCCAAGGTAAAGGCGGAATTTGACCAGCTGAAGGCCACCTATGATGTGGAATACAAGGAGCGCATGGCCGCATTGGAAAAGCAGCGTGCGCTGGCGAATTTAAAGGCCAGGGGCATCCAGCCGGATTATTTGGAAAAATACAAGAATATCAAGCTGCACAGCGTACCACCTATGGCACGGCTGCAAAATGACCAGTGCGGTGGCTGCAACATGTCGCTTCCATCGGTAGTGCTCAGAGCCATCAAAGCAGGCAATACGATTGTGGAGTGCGAAACCTGCGGGCGGATGATACTGCAATAACATAGCTTGCCATTAGTAAAGCAAAACCCACGCCTTAGCGGTGTGGGTTTTTGAATAGACACCTATGATGTAAGCTTATGTGTATTTAAAGAATATCTGCTCATCATTTCCCCAGAAATCCTTTTTGTAATCTATTTTGACAAAACCATACTTCTCATACAGGCCTCTCTCACCGCTAACAAGAAAGACTTTTGCAAATCCAATCTTTTTCGCATAATCGGTCGCACAGTTTAGCATTCGCTCGCTCAAGCGGTGGCCCCGGTATTCCTCACCGACAAATACAAAACCAATATAAGGCGTGTATGCGACATCGGGGATACAATCCGTTTTTGCAAGCGTACAATAGCCTGCAATCGCTGAGCCTTCCGTAACAGCAAAAACTCTTTCCCAGTCCGCGAATCCATTGTTCTGCATTTGCTTGGCAAGATATGGACCAGCCCGCCACGAGCAGTTTTTTGCATATTCCATGACCGGATGCCACAAATCATCGTTGTTCGTGATCGGTTTGATTTCCATAGAGCTCCTTTCCGGTTTATGAATATGATCTCAGAAGGTGAGTCCGACCACGCACACTACAGTGTGCATAGTTTATTTATCACAAAAGCGTTGATATTGATTGGTGCTTCGATTATTTGAAATGGTATCATACATCGCTGTATAAAGGGTCTTTCGTAACCCTATTGTTAAACTCCCGCCTCCGCAAGAGACTTTTACATAAATATGCAACCGTATTCCACACACCAACTATTCTCCCCGTTACTTTATTTCATATTTTCCAGTCTCTTTATTGCGGCTTTGACCATAAACTCCATATCCATGCCAGACACGACGTTGACGCTTAAATCGCCATCGCCCTTATTGATAATCGCGACTTCTTTTATACCTCTGATATCACCAGGAAACAGCAGCCTCTTTCTCTTTTTCAACATGTCAATCATGCCCCTGTAATTCGCAAAGTTGAGGAGCATGTTATGTAACAAATAATCTATTTTCTTGTTATGATCTTCTCGTAAACATTCGTTCCACGCGATTGTCGCGCAATCATACAGAATAGTAAAACCAAGTCCGCTCTCATGGAAAGGTTCGGCTATTGCTATAAGTTTCGCGGACATTCTCATGTCATCCGGCATATCAGAAAGATCAACTGTATGGCCGTACCTCTCATCAGTGTCCTTTTTGAACTGGGGATCAAGTACAAATTGCTTTGATTTGCTTTTTTTGCTCATTGTATTTTCAACTCCGTTCAAGTATTAGTGGGCTGTCAACTACAGAAGTAACGGAATATGGATGATTGCATATTGCAAACCTGTTTCAGCCTGGCTACCAAGTCTATGCGGACAATTAATATCCAACCTGCGAAACCGTATTCTGTTGGCTTATCCGATGGGGAATGTGATTGCCTGAAAAACCCATTCATCTTCTCCTGAAGTCTGTAGGGGCGATTTGTAATAGCCCGCTATGCAACATATCCTGACCGCAACATGCGGGCGATTACAAATCGCCCCTACAGCGTTGTTTGTTTATCCGCTTCTCTACAGAGGATCATCCAATTTGTTGCTTCTGTAGTTGCCAGAGTACTAGAACGAAATTAATTCAACTTAAGGACATAATCTCAACAGTACTTTTCCACCAGCTCATCCATCGCGGCATCCCACTCCATATCATAGCCCAGCCAGTCCGGATGGCTTACGTACCATGCGAGCGTCCGGCGGATACCCGTTTCAAAGGGTATAGTGGCCACAAAGCCCGGCACGAACGTTTTGATCTTTGTATTGTCAAAGATGGCTGTTTGAGCCTTGTCGCCGATGAGCGCATCCCGCTGTTCAGGCAGCCGCCGCGAGATAGTTTCGGATGCGATATGTACAATCTCCGCCTTCTCTTTGACGGCGGATGCAATAATATTCAGGTATGCATCCCATGTCATGGCTTCATCGCTGGTGATGTGGAACGCATGGCCCAACGCCTGGCTTTT
>JAEZJP010000189.1 GCA_023415715.1 Bacillota bacterium | reverse complement strand
AATATGAAAACAAGGAAGAACAGGATCCATGACATGGCGCTGGCATAACCGATATTGTTATTCATAAAAGCTGTGCGGTAAATATAGTAGACAAGCACAGACGAGGAATTGCCCGGCCCGCCCTGGGTCATAACCTGCACAGGGGTAAACACCTGAAAAGAACTGATAAAGGATATCATCGTCAAAAAGAACATTGTATTTGACAAGGATGGGATCGTGATAAAACGAAACTTCTGAATCCCGTTTGCCCCGTCAATATCCGCCGCCTCATAAAGGCTTTGCGGTATTCCCTGCAAACCCGCCAGAATAATGATAATGTTATAGCCAATCCTCTGCCATACACCGACAATGATTAACGAAAGAAGGGACGTCCAGGAAGAATTTAGCCACTTGGGGGGATTGGCGATACCCAACGAGGTAAGGAATTGGTTGATCGGTCCGAAGGAGGGGAGGAACAGAATCATCCAAACCATGGACACAGCCACCATGGAGGATATATTCGGGAGGTAGAATGCCAGCCGTAAAAGCCCCTTGCCGTACACATGATTGTTGAGAATCACGCCCAGGATCAGCGAAAGGAATATGGCCACGGGAACAAGGACAATGCCATATAACACCGTATTTAAAAATGACTGCAGGAAAACCGGGTCGGATGCAAGCTTGGCGTAATTGGCAAATCCCACAAATTTCAGATTTTTGATGCTGGAAGCAAAATTCCATTTGGAGAAACTAAGCCCAGCCGCTATCAGGAGGGGTATCAGCTTAAACAAAAGATACCCGGCAAAATTCAAGCCGATAAAGGCCCACCCAGCCAGGTTTTCCCTGGTAGAGAGTCGCATATCCTTATGTACGGCGGACCGCTTCTCAAATACAGTCAAGAAAGATCCTCTCCTTACCCAATCCAAATAGGAAAGGGGCTTGATAAATCCAAACCGAAAGAAGTATCCGTTCTTTCGGTTTGGATATTAAGGTTACCATCGATAACTGTGGTTTAGTTTCCGGAATCCGCCTTGATTGCAGCATCGCCTTCCGTCTTGATTTGTGCCAAGGCATCTGCAGGAGTCATTTCACCGTTGAACACCAGTGTCATATAGTTGCGGATCGCATCGTTGATAGCTACCTGGCCGGCCCTGACCGTTGTGTCTTTGCTCACCAGGTCGCGGTCCCTGGCCATAACCGACATGGCCATGTCATAATCCAGGCCGGGCTTACCCTTGAAGATCAGGCTGTTGAAGTTTGTCTTTTCTTCTTCAGTCTTCAGCTGATAGCCTGGATGCATGGCTTTGGGGCCGGCAAACAGATCAGCGTGGGAAAGGGTGATGTACTTGAGAACTTCCCAGGCCGCTTCGGGATTGGCGGAATTGGCCGGAATGCTGGCAGTGGAGGTATAGCAGATAGAAATAGGCTTTCCGCCGTCCACCGTAGGCAAGTCAGCCAAGCCGATGTCAGTTCCCTCGGGTATTTCGCCATAGCTGGCATTCAGGTACAGGCAGCCATACACAGGGGCAACCCACATGGCGAACTTGCCGTTGTACAGCCCGGCCATACCCGTGGGATCCTTGTTGTATTGAAGCGCGGTGTAATCGGACAGGGGCACGATACACTTGTCTTCCATGGTCAGTTTATAAAAGAAATCAAGGCTTTCCTTCATCTCGGGGGTGTCGAAGGTGGTTGCGGTGAAATCCTTCGTGTAGTACGCGAATGCGCCCAGCTTCTGCCTGGCAATAGTATCCCAATAGTTGTCTCCGTTTTCGGCACAGAGGTCCATCATAGCGCCGTACACCTTATCCGCGCCTTCCCCATGGGTAAGCTTGATTGCGGTCTGCCGGAAATCTTCCCATGTCCAGCCTTCCTGGGGATAGGGAACACCGGCTTCGTCAAACATCTTTTTGTTGAAGAAGACCATGTTGATGTTGTTGCAATAGGGGATGGCATAATAGTCACCATTGATGTTCATGGTCTGCTCAATGGAGCTCCCCATCTTGTCCGCGTAGGACCATCCTTCTTTGTCGAAGAACTGCTTGAGCCCAAGATATACCTGGTCATCGGCGCGTACACGCAGGTCCATAGCGCTGGCCTGGGTCATCACGTCCATTGGAACGCCGGAGGACAGAGCGGTGTTGATGGTCAGCGTAGCGGCATCTGCCAGCTTGTCATACACAAGTTCATATTTACCGGCAAAGTCCTTGTTGAACGCTTCCAGCAGGGGTTTCATGTTGTCGGGATTTGTCCATGCAAAAAAATGTAATGTTGCAGCGCCCGATGCCAAGCCGTTTGAAACAAAACTGAACACCATCACCAATACCAGTACGCCCATGAGAATTTTTTTGCAGCTTTTCATTTTTCCCTCTCCTTTTTCATATTGATCTCTTTGGGTATGATTTCTCCTTCTCTCTCTTCGTTCGATGCTGCCCCCTTGCTATTTACATTTTTCCTAAAACAGGGATTTTTCACTGTTTGAAATAACGTTTCTCTTTTTCCTCTAAAATTATTATATATGAGTTCCAACCGAAAATCAAGGTAATTCAAAAATTTTTTCATAAGTCAGAATTTACATATCAGACTGCTGCCAATATTATGTTTTTGCTATATTGCAGTCAGTTGACAGCCTGAATGTTCTGTAATAAAATCTATATATGCAATTATGTTTCACCTTTCGAAACGCGGAGGGATTCATATGAAAGTTGCTGAAGCATATATTCATTGAAAAGGAAAAGGGGATAATCTATGCGTATCTCACTCCCCCATCACCGTTCATTTTTACAGGCAGATTTGCCGGACGACCGCGTAATGGCAGTTCTTGCCCCCAAAAAGCCGGAAAAAGCAGATATATCTCAGGAGCAATGGATAGAGGATGCCCTATCCCACCCCATCGCAAGCGCTCCGCTCCATGTTCTTGCCGAGAAAGCCAGCCGTGTTTTGATCCTTTCCAGCGACCACACCAGGCCGGTCCCAAGCAAAATCCTTATGCCATTATTGCTGCGCGAAATCCGTAAAGGAAACCCGAAGGCGGAAATCATCATCCTTGTGGCCACTGGCTGCCACAGGCCCAGTACCCATGAAGAGCTTGTGGAAAAGTACGGCAAACAGATCGCTAAGTCAGAACGCATTCTCATGCATGACAGCTCTGCGGAAAATAACCTGGCAGACAAGGGCTTTTTGCCTTCCGGCGGAAGGCTGAGATTGAACCGTTTGGTGGATTGGGCGGATCTTTTGGTAGGAGAAGGATTCATCGAACCTCACTTTTTCGCTGGCTTTTCCGGCGGGCGGAAAAGCGTGCTGCCGGGTATAGCTTCCTGGGATACTGTGCTTTATAACCACTGTGCAAAATTCATCGCCCATCCCAAGGCCCGCACGGGTATACTTTCAGGTAATCCGATTCATGAAGACATGGTGTACGCCGCCAAAGAAGCGAATTTGAAATTCATCGTCAATGTGGCCCTTGACGATAACAAACGAATCATCAGTGCATGGGCTGGAGATTTCATAAAGGCGCATGAAGCAGGCTGCGCGTATGTACTAAAACATGCCCGAGTGCATGCAGTGAAAGGTGATATTGTACTCACATCCAACGGCGGCTATCCACTTGATCAGAACATTTATCAAGCCGTGAAATGCATGACCGCTGCAGAAGCATGCGTGCGTCCTGGGGGCGTAATCATCGTATCGGCTGCTTGTCATGATGGCCACGGAGGGGATCATTTTTTTCACCAAAGCAGCCAGCATCTGTCACCGGATGCAATCTTCCGGCAAATAGGTGAAGTTTCTGCAGAGGAAACGGAACCAGACCAGTGGCAAACACAAATATTTATGAGGGTTTTGCGTCACGCGCAGGTGATCCTAATCGCAGCCCCGGCATTAAAGGAACAAATTGAACAAATGCACATGACCTACTCACCCTCCCTTGAAAACGCCCTTGCCATTGCAGAAACCCTGGCGCCAAAGGGAAAATATGTTATCATCCCCGATGGCGTATCGGTGATCGTTGATGGATAAATATTCAGCATCACCCGCGTTATGGACTGCCGCCAGAATATGATTCGGATTCTTTTCGAATAGACAACACTGGAGCAGCATCGATATACTATTTGGGGAAAACATAGCGCCCACCGGAAAGAAACGGCTTTCCGGTGAGCGCTGTCCAAGAAATTTCCCCTCTTACAGTTTCAGTTCTTCTTTTACTTCCACAAAGGCCTTTATGACCTGGTCAATATCCTCACGCGCATAACCTGCGGACATCTGGGTACGTATGCGTGCTTTTCCCATAGGTACAACCGGATAAAAGAATCCCACCACATATACACCCTTATCCAGCATCATTGCAGCAAACTTGCCTGCCAATTTTGCGTCATACAGCATGACGGGAGCAATGGGGTGCTCGCCGGGGAGAATATCAAAACCCAAGGCAGCCATCTTTTGGCGGAAATACCGCGTATTTTCAAACAGCCGCTCCCGATAGGATGTATCCTCCTTCAGCAGCTTCAATACCTCCAAGGACGCCGCAGCCAACGAGGGAGTCAGGGTATTGGAAAACAGATAGGGACGGCTTCTTTGCCGAAGCAGGTCAATGATTTCCTTCCTGCCGCTTACGTACCCGCCGGATGCGCCGCCCATGGCCTTGCCAAGTGTGCCCGTAAGGATATCCACCCTGTCCATTACGCCGCAATATTCAGGCGTGCCGCGGCCATGCTCGCCCATGAACCCGACGGCATGGCTGTCATCCACCATTACCAATGCATCGTATTCATCAGCCAGATCGCAGATGGCCTGAAGGTTGGCAATATATCCATCCATGGAAAACACGCCGTCGGTGGCGATCATGATATTTTCCGCATCCGCTGCCTTTGCCATTTGCAGCTGCGCCCTCAAATCATCCATATCACTGTTCTTGTAACGGTACCGCTTTGCCTTGCACAAGCGGATGCCGTCTATGATGCTGGCATGGTTCAGCTCATCGCTGATGATGGCATCCTTATCGTTAAGGAGCGTTTCAAAAAGGCCTCCGTTGGCATCAAAGCAGGAAGAATACAAAATCGTATCCTCCGTGCCCAGGAAATCGCTCAAAGCCTTTTCCAAATCCTTATGGATCTTTTGCGTACCGCAGATAAACCGAACCGATGACAGGCCGTATCCCCATGTATCAAGCGCTTCTTTCGCTGCCTGAGTGACGCGCGGATGGTCGCACAGCCCCAGATAATTGTTGGCGCACAGGTTTAATACACCTTTGCGCTCTGTTGTATCAATACGGACGCCCTGCTTTGAGGTAATGATACGCTCGTTCTTATACACGCCCTGTTCCTTGATCTCTATAAGCCGTGCGGCAAAGCCCGCAAGCGCTTTTTTCATCTTCTTTTCTCCCCCGTATTACAATCTAGTCCAATCGAGCACGACCTTGCCGGCTTTCCCTTCGTTCATTGCCCGGAGGCCTTCTTCAAAGTCCTTCACATCAAAATGGTGAGTGATAACGGGTGTAATATCCAGCCCGCTCTGGATCATGGCGCTCATCTTGTACCATGTTTCAAACATTTCGCGCCCATATATGCCTTTTAACAGCAGCCCCTTAAAGATGACGTCATTCCAGTCGATCACCGTTCCTGGCTTGATAAAACCCAGAATGGCAATTCTTCCGTGATTGGACATGCTGGAGATCATGCCGTTGAACGCGTCGGGCGCACCGCTCATTTCAAGCCCCACGTCAAAGCCTTCACGCATTCCCAATTCGTGCATGACATCCTTCAGGTTTTCCTGGGCGCTGTTTACGCACCGCGTCACGCCGACCTTCTTTGCCAACTCAAGGCGGTAGGGATTGATATCGCTGATGACGACCTTGCGCGCGCCAACATGCCTGGCCACCGCCGCGGCCATGATGCCGATCGGGCCTGCGCCTGTAATGAGCACATCCTCGCCCGCCATATCAAACGACAATGCTGTATGGACCGCATTCCCC
>JAEZJP010000133.1 GCA_023415715.1 Bacillota bacterium | reverse complement strand
GGCTTAGCTGGGGCGAAGGCATGGTGGTTACAGCCGGGGCCTGGTTTGTAGGCATGCTGCTGTGTGCGCTGCCCTACTATTTAAGCGGGAATTACCTTAGTTACCTGGACAGCTGCTTTGACGTGATGAGCGGTTTTACCACTACGGGGCTTACGATGATTCAGGATATGGATCACCTGTCCAACGGCATCAACATGTGGCGCTTCCTTTTGACCTTTGTGGGCGGGCAGGGCATGGTGGTGCTGGTTTTAACGGTTTTGATCAAGGGCGCAAACGGCGCGTACAAAATGTATGTGGGCGAGGGCAAGGATGAGCGGCTTATGCCCAACGTTGTCCATACCGCAAGGTATATTTGGCTGATCAGCATGGTGTATCTTTTGGTGGGCACGATTTGCCTGTGGATCGCGGGGCTTAGGGCCGGCATGGCGCCGGACCGTGCCTTCCTGCACGGGTTGTGGATCTTTATGTCCGCATGGAGCACGGGCGGCTTTGCGCCCATGTCTCAAAGTGTACTCTACTACCATGATACGCTGTATGAAATCATCACCGTGGTTTTCTTTGTGATCGGCTCCTTCAACTTCGCGCTGCACTATGCCGCATTCACCGGCCGTAAAAGGGAACTCACAAAGAACGTCGAGACAATCTCTTTCACCATTACACTAACAGTGCTCACTTTGCTTGCGACTTTGGGGCTCATGCAGCATAATGTTTATCCCGGCGCGGTGGCTATGTTCCGCAAGGGCTTTTACCAGCTCATCTCCGGCCATACCACCACCGGCTTCATGACCATTTATGCACGGCAGTTCTACAACGAGTGGGGCGACATTGCACTGTTTGCCATCATCATCGCCATGCTCATCGGAGCAAGCGCCTGCTCCACGGCCGGCGGTTTCAAAGGTTTGCGCATGGGGATCATTTTCAACGCCTTCCGCAGGGATGTAAAGCGTATGGTGCAGCCGGAATCCATGGTATCGGTGCAAAAATACCACCACATCAAGGATGTCATACTGGATGACGGAATTGCCAGAAGCGCGCTTTTGATCGTGATGGCCTATATTGTGACTTTTACGCTTGGCACGCTCATCGGCATGCTTTGCGGCTATTCCTTTGGCCTGGCCGCGTTCGAGTCGGCGTCCGTTACTGGAAACGTGGGGTTAAGCGCAAGCCTTACCACGGTGGCCATGCCTGCTGTATTGAAAATCACGTATATTATCATCATGTGGCTGGCCCGCCTGGAATTTATGTCCATTCTGGCCCTGGGCGCGTATTTTGCGATGAAGGTGAAAAAGAAATGGCAAAGATCATAGCAGCAATCCTGCTTGTCACAATCGTCATAGTATCGCTTCCCGCCCTGGCCTTGGCTACGACCGTAACCAGCACCGATCTGATTGAAAAGGCAAAGGAACTTGACGGGCAGGAGATTGTGTTTACAGGGGAAGTCATAGGCGATATCATGGACCGGGGCGATCATACCTGGATCAATGTTTCCGACGGATCAAACGCTATAGGCGTCTGGGCGGAAAATAAGCTGATGTCCGGGATTACCGTGGCCGGCACGTATGAAGTGCATGGCGATGAGGTGAAGATTTCAGGCGTTTTCCACCGTGCCTGCCCTGAGCACGGCGGCGATCTGGATATCCACGCTACCCAAATAGAGCTTATGGAAAAGGGATATGCTGTGGCTGACAGTACAGAACCCTGGAAACTGCCTGCCGCCGCGGTATTGGCAACCGCCACTGTGATCCTGTTTGCATATATGATCCTAATACGGCGGAGGCTAAAGCAATAGTTTGTAAACAAAAAGACCCTTGAACGGGTCTTTTTGTTTACATATAGCCTCTAGAACCATTTCTTCTTTTTAAAGTAATACACCATGCATCCCGCAATCACAAGCATTACCAGCCAGATAACGCCATACCCCCACGGCCAAGTAAGCTCCGGCATATAATGAAAGTTCATGCCGTAAACACCGGCGATGAACGTCAGCGGTATGAAGATGGTGGATATAATGGTCAGCACCTTCATGATCTCGTTTAGCTTGTAGCTTGTATTGGAAATATGCAGGTCGGTGAGGCTTGAAAGAAGTTCACGGCTGGTTTCAGTGGAGTCAATGGCCTGCGCGATATGATTGTAAACGTCCCGCAGATAGGGCTCCGTGGAGGCCGTGATCAGGGGCGTTGATTCCTTTCCCATCAGGGAGGCCACGTCCCTAAGCGGCCAGATGTACCTATTCAAACGCAGCAGCGATTTTTTGATCTCACGGATCGCAGTCAAATGCTCCTGAGTGGTTGTGGCGATCACTTTTTCTTCCAGTGTATCTATCTTTTCATTTAAAACTTCCAGCACATCGAAATACCCTTCCACTACGGCATCCAGCAGCAGATAGAGCAGGTAATCGGCCCCGGAATTGCGCACATGTGTGCCCTTAAGGTCGATCCAGCCACGAATGTTATCGAACACATCCCCCTTGACCTCGCCTATGGTGATCACGAAATTTGTTCCCAGCAGAAAGTTGATATGCTCCACCACCATATCTTTGCCGGAAAAATAGACCATCTTGGCCACAATGTACAGGAAATCGTGGTATACCTCGATCTTGGCGCGCTGCTCCTTGTTTAGGATGTTGTGTATCACCAGCGGGTGGATGTGAAAGGCACCGCACAGCCGTTCCAGCACATTCTCCGTATACTGGCCGTCCATATTGATCCAACGAATGCGCTTTTCAGGGATATCGGCAAACGCTGCAAATTCCTCCTGACGGGAGTATGGCACCTGATAAGTGCTGCAATGCTCCGCATTATACTCGATTACATCGATCGCCTCGATCACCTCAATTGCCTTGATCGCATCATTGGAATCGCAGGCGTCCGAATTTTGTTTTTTGTCGATATCCTTCCCATCCATCGGGATCCGCCTCCCAATAAGAATCTTTGCCGCTGCCTTCTTTCCTATTCGATGGAGGCTTAACGATTCCTTTCATTGGGAAACGCAATTCTTCTTTCAGGCCGCGTTTTGTACCGCTTTTTCATGGACGGTGCGCAAACCCAGCAGAATCATGCCCCCCAATATCAAAAGCCCGCCCGCAAGCTTCATAAAATCCAACCTCTCATGAAGGATCACAACGGACAGCAGCGCGGAGGTGAAGGGCATCATGCCGGAATATGCGGCGGCGGTCAGCGCGCCGCACCGCCTGATGCCTTCATACCAGCAGATGAAGGCCAGCGCCGTCACAAACAGGCCGTACCACACAAGCGCCAGCCATTCCGCAAGGCCGATGGCGCAAAGCCGCCGGACGGGCTGCTCCCAAATGGCCGGGATCAGACAAAAGATGAATGCCATAAAGGATACGATGGCTGTTTGAACGGGCGGCTCCACCTTGGGCAGGCTGCTTTTCGCGCCCTTTAATGCAAACGCCCTGGAAAAGGTATTGAACAGTGCTTCGCAGGCGGCGGCGCAGATCACCAGCATGTTGCCCCCGAAATGGCTCATGGAAAAGGCGCTGCGCGACGCAAGCAATCCCTGTATCAGCAGCACTCCCAACATCGTAAGGCTTATGCCTGCAATCTTTTTGAATCCCGCCCGCTCCTTCAAAAAGACCATGGCCAGCACAGCAGTAATGGCCGGCGTAGCGCTTGTCAAAATCCCGGCCTCTCCGGAGCTGGTTTTGGTAAGACCGATAAGCAGAAACATACGGAACAGAAATATCCCGCACAGCGCCTGCACAGCCAAAAAGAGGTATCCCTTTGGCGTAAGGCTTATAACTGCCTGCTTTATCTTTTGAAAATAAACGGGCAGCAAAAACAGAAGCGCAAAAAACAAACTCGCCGCTGTGATTGTGAAGACACCAAGTTCTCCGGTTACAAACCTGCCCGCAATCACGCTGGTGCCGGCCAGTGTAAAGGCTGAAAACAAAAAAGCGGGACCTTTTATGATGTTTGCCATGCTGCCATCCTCCCCATGCCTTTCTTTTGCAAAAAAGCCATGGTATGATTATAGCTGGCAAACTGGTATGGTAAAGTGCCAGTAGAATATGCATTTTTGCAGTCCAGTGGGAGGCAGTATGCTGGGGATTGAGTTGTTGAATCAAAAAGGGCAGTCCATAAAGCGCCGGTTGTACGAATCGCTGAAGGACCGCATTACAAGCGGACTTTTAAAATCAGGCGAAGCGCTGCCCTCCACGAGGGAGCTGGCGCAGGCTTTGAACATATCCCGCAGCACCGTGTGTGAAGCGTACGAGATGCTTCTGGCGGAGGGGTACCTTTTAAGCCGCCAGGGCGCCAAAACCGTGGTGGCCGGCAACCTTGCCCTGGAAAAGCTGCCGGATGCGGTTTCCCATGAATCTAAGATTCACCCTGCCTTTACAGCGGATTTTAAAACCGGCAGCCCCGATTTGAACCTGTTTCCCAAATTCCTGTGGCAGCAGATGATGCGCCGTGCCATGAACGAGCTGCCCCTTTCCGGTTTCGGATACACCGGCCCCCAGGGGCTTTACGGACTGCGGTCGGAAATTGCAAGCTGGCTTTACCGCGGCCGGGGCCTTAATGTACATCCTGATGACGTATTCATCACCGCCGGCGCAACCCACGCGTTGCACCTTACTGCCTGCCTGTTGCTTGAAGGCGGGCGAGCGCTCATTGCGGAGGACCCGTGCCACTCGGGCATGCTTGAGACGTATCTTAACAGAGGCTGCAGGGTTTTGCCCGTTCCCGTGGATGAACAGGGCATGATCACCGGCCTTCTGCCTAAAGGTTCCGATGCCTTTGCCGTGTATGTCACGCCCTCGCACCAGTTTCCGCTGGGCGGCATACTGCCCGCCGCCCGCCGGGCCGCGCTTATCCGCTATGCCCGGGAGAAGGAGCTTTACATCATCGAGGATGATTACGACAGCGAGTTCCGCTACTGCGGCGATCCGGTCGCCCCGCTGTATTCCCTGGACCCCCAGCGGGTGATTTATGTAGGCACGTTCTCAAAAACGCTCTTCCCCGCGCTCAGGATCGGTTTTGTGCTCCTGCCAAAAATTCTTCAAAAGCGTTGGCGCATCTTGCGCACCCATACGGATGTGCAAAACCCCGTCTTCGAGCAGGCCGCGCTTGCCATGCTCCTTCACACCCGCAAACTGGACAGGCACATTCAAAAAATGCGCAGGGTGTACGGCCAGCGGCGCCAGGCGCTGCTGGATGCCCTCAAGGATTCGTTTGGAAATGAATTTATTCCCTGGGGCGACGCTGCGGGGCTGCACCTGGCCGTACAGTTTCCGGGCATGCGCTTTGACGGTGACTTCCATAAAGCCTGCCTTCAACGCGGCATATACGTAACCCCGGTGAACCGCCATTGCATTCAACCGAACAGCCATTTGGACAAGCTGCTTCTGGGATACGGCCATCTGACCCCGGAGGAGATCCGGTCCGGCATTGCTCTGCTTGTTAAGGCTTTTTTATAACATACAAGTATCTTGCGCTGAACTTTGAAAACTCCTCATAACTCATATCTTCATCAATGGATTCCGTGTATGCGTTGTCATACAATATCATTGTTCCTTCCGACTCAAATTCCTGTTTCATGCCGGAAAGAACAATCTTTTTGCGCCGCATGACATCATAATGGCTTTTCGTGAAATCGTACACTTGATAGGGGATCTGTCCTTCCATGAGCGCTTTGGCCAGTCCCGTGCCATGCGGATTAAGTCTATCCTGCGGATCATCATTTGAAAACCTGAACTCGCTGAAGAACGCGGCAAAACACCCGCCGGGCTTTAACCAGCGCAGGATTTCCCGTACGGTCCTTAAAAGGTCATCTGCAAAATAGAGCGTATCCACCGACAGCACCGCGTCAAAGCTTTGCTCTTCGTAACTTATATCATTGATGCTTCCTTTACGAAAAAACAAATTCTCTTTCCCCGCCGTCCTTTTGTTCGCAGCCTCAATGGCTTCCCCGGATATATCGAAGCCGCAACCTATAACGCCCTGTGCATTGGCTATGTACTCCGCCATCTTTCCATTGCCGCAGCCCACATCCAGCACTTTCCCGTCCGGCTGCAAACGCACCTTTTCCAGCATGAATTCCAATTGCTCCATGTTGCTGAAACCCTGCTGGGAAAAATCCCGTCCGAAAGCCTGCGCGCAATACGACGCATAGGCTTTGCTTTTTTCCACCGCTTCGTAAAACGCATCATACCACTGGTTGTTTGCCATACAAACCTCCAATATATTGTTTTTTTACTGTTCATTCGACAAATTTTTTATTTCTCTTGTCATCCATTTGAAAAGAATGGTATGATATTTCCAGTTATCGTTCATTATCTTATATGAAAGCAAGTGGATATTATGGCGACCGATTTGATCAGGGTACTGATAGTCGATGACAACAAAGACCTGACCTCTATTATCAGCCGGCTATTTATGCAATACGCAGATATTGTTCCGGTGGGGACTGTGAACAATGGGCTGGAAGCTCTTCATATGATCTGTAAAGGTAAAATCGACGTGGTGCTTCTCGATATTATTATGCCCGGCATGGATGGCATGCAGGTGCTTGAGCAGATCATGCAGATGGGGGATAACAGGCCCGCCATCATTATTTTATCCGCTCTGGGCAGCAATGATATGATCAAGCGCGTACTGGATCTTGGCGCGGATTATTTTTTGGTAAAGCCCGTGGATGCCACGACCATGATTGAGAAGATCCGGTTAGCCCACAAGGCGCACCGGGGCTTTAAGTTAACCAAAGTCGATATCTGACAATTCCATTTGAACAAGGCTTTCCAGCCCCATGCCGCTGAAGTCTGCGGCATACCCTGCATCCGCCACATGCATAACCGGCAGCGTTACATAAAACGTGCTTCCAACGCCAAGGCTGCTTTCAAACGCAATGCTTCCGCCCAGCAATTCCGTAAGGGCTTTGGTAATGGAAAGGCCTATGCCGCAGCCCTCGCTTGTGCGGGAAAGGGAAGTATTTACCTGCCTGAAGCGGTCGAAGATCACTTTCTTTTTCTCATCGGGAATTCCCTCGCCGTTATCGGCTACGGTAATGGTCACTTTGCCTTGAGCCGCCTTAAGACCCACATGGATGTCGCCGTCTGGCGGCGTATGCTTCATGGCGTTGGATAAGAGATTCAAAAGAATCCTTTCCAGCATCAGGCTGTCGGTGGACATGAACATTTGATCCACGTTGCCGGCAAAATGAAGCGTTAACCCCTTTTGTTTGGAATAGAAGTCGGTGGAAGTCACGATGCTTTTCAAAAGGGCCGCCACATCTGACTGCTCCCAATGCGGCTCCATAAAGCCGGCATCCAGCTTTGTTATGTCCAGCAGATTGGCTACCAGCCGCCTTAAGCGGTAGGCGTTCATCCTCAGTATATTTACAAACTGGATATTGTCACGGGCGCCTATGTCCGTGTTCTTTGTTTCCTGTTCCATCATATCGGTAAGCAGCACAATGATGGACAGGGGCGTTTTGAATTCGTGGGAGATGTTGATAAAAAAGTCCGTGATCAGCTTGTTCTTCTCTTCCAGTTCCTCCGTCTTGTGCAAAAGCTCCGTTTCCATGGCCTTTCTATTTGTAATATCGTGCGCGATCCCAATAACGCCCTGCACGATGCCGCTATCATCAAGCCAAGGCGTCTTGGTGGACAGATATGTCCTTATACCCTGGGGCGTAGGTACCGCTTCCTCAAAAGACTGTGCGGCGTGCGATGAAAGCACCTGCCTGTCGTTTTCCATGATCTCCCGGGCTTTTTCCTGATCATCATAGATCTGGCAATCCATTTTGCCTATGATCATGTCAAGCGGCATGCCCATGGCCAGGCTCAGCGCCCGGTTGCCCATCAGGATCGTGCTGTCTGCATCCTTGAGGAAAATGGGATCATCCGTACCGTCGATCACGGCCTGAAGCAGCGCTTCCTGCCGGCGCAAAGCCTGGGTTGTCCGTTTGCGCTCCGTCAGATCGTATATGATATAGGTGCAGACGTATCCTGACGGCAGGGCGTGGTATGTGGCGGCAATTTCCACAGGGACGAGCTTTCCGCCCTTGCAGAGCATCTCTATTTCCACAGGCACTAAAAGCCCGCTCACTCCGCGTTCCGCATAGATTTCAAAATCCAGCCGGATATGGCTTTGGTGGAGCCCGGGCAACAGTTCGAAAAAAGAGGTGCGGAAGAGTTCCTTTTTCTCATAACGCAGCATCCGCTCAGCGGCCTGGTTTGCGAAAAATATCCTGCCCGTCTCATCCGCCGTAATTACTGATGCTGCGGTGATCTCCGCCAGCCTTAAATAGTTGCCCTTATCTTCTGCAAAGAAATCCGCCATGATGGCAGGCAATGAGCTGCCCCGCCGCTTTGCCGCGCCGATGGCTTTTACCATGGAAAAAAGGGCGAATATGGAACCTACATATTGGGCGGCCCTGCCGGCCCAGTTTTGTAACGTGCCCAGCTCGCTTGATTCGCAGATTGTAAACAATCCCAGCGCTATCATCGCAAGCGAAAGGGAATACCAATAAATATAGTCTGAACGCCGGTTCCTGTACACTTTGTGCATTTGAAGAAAAGCGCACAGGTAAAAAGCGGTGGCCAGCCAAAGCACGGCGTCCCGGAGCCTGGTGGATCCGTTCTGGTCCATAAAACGGGGTATTTGCCCGTTAAGTACAGCTAAGAGCAGGCATACAACCGCCAAACATGTTCCGGATATGCCCAGGGTCAATATCAGCTTCCGGTTTTTGCTCTTTCCCGGCTTCGGCACATATTCCTTCTGGGAGGAGGCCAGCTGGCAAACGGCCCCGAACAGCGCACAGGTATTGTACATGGTTACAAGAATATTCTCTGAATCAGGCAAAAAGCGCAAAATGCCTGAAATAACCGAACCCAGGCCGAAAGCCAGCATGCCGCAGCTCATGAAAAGGGCGTTTATGACATTGTCAACGGCGTATGCATACCCCGCGATCGCCGCGACCAGAAGGGGTATGATGCCTGTAAACAATATATTGCATAGCAGAAGAAGCGTTTCGTTTTCATAATCGGCTGCTGCATCAAAAAGTATAAGTATAAAGATTCCCAATGCAAAAAGGCATGCCGTCATCCTTCCAAGACGCATTCGCGTATTCAAAAGCGGCCTCCTGAATTAACATAAAAATTATTAGGCATGATTGTAGTAAAGTATAGAGGAAAGAATAAACGATTGTCAACATTTTCAAAAGAACCGGCCGGAAATGTTTGAGCTTCCGCTTTTTCCGGTATAGTAACAATAGTGACTCCCCGATGGAAACAAATATGGATAAGGAGAAAACCTATGTCAGGCAGGATATCGAAAATCGTCCCCAACCTATGGTTTGACACGCGGGCGGAAGAGGCCGCGCGATTCTATACATCCGTTTTTCCAAACTCATCCCTTGGCCGGATCACCCGCTATGGCAAGGCGGGCCACGATATCCACGGCATGGAGGATGGCACGGTGATGACCGTGGAATTTTCACTGGACGGGCAGGAATTTCTGGCCCTTAACGGCGGCCCCGTGTTCACGTTCAGCGAAGCCATATCCTTTATCATCAACTGCGATACCCAGGAGGAGGCCGATTATTTCTGGGATAAACTTTCCGAAGGCGGCGATGTAAATGCCCAGCAGTGCGGCTGGCTCAAGGACAAATTCGGCGTATCCTGGCAGGTCATCCCCATAGAGTTTACCGAAATGATGTACGACCCCGACCCCGAAAGGTCGGAGCGGATGATGGAAGCCATGCTGCAAATGAAAAAGCTGGACATCCAGGCTTTGAAAAGGGCGAGGGATGGCAAATAAGCCCTTAAAAAAATAGATGTGCCGGGAAAACGGTATGTTTTCCCGGCACTGCCGCCGTGCGGCCGGCCCGTGTTCGGGTCTTTCTTTTTTTCTGTCGCTTATCAGACAGCAACAGCAAGTACGCTGAGAACAGCATTGTTGATCGTGGCGCCCGGCGTTATATCCACGATGGAGTTCGTAGACAGATTCACCGAGTAGGTGTAATGACCTTCCGGCACATTCGAATCCAGGAACTGGAAACTGAAGGCCTCGGACTCCAATACCACGACTTGCGTGGCGAACGTATAGGTGGAGCCGACGTTCAGAGGAGTGCCGTTATTGAACACACGATGGATCTGGAAGTTCAGCGTTACGGAAATGCCCAAGGGCAGGCTGATGGTGCTGGTAAACGTCAGCAGGTTGTTTGTATTGCCCATATCGTTGGTATCGATAGAGGTTGATACCACATTGATGGGGCTGGAGAGCAGTGTGGTAATGAGGGGCAGTGGGCCGGCACCACCACTGGAAGCGTTCAAGGCAACTTGCCTTTCGCATTCGCGTTCGGGTTTATGCCATTTGCCGTAATAATCGTTCTGCGATACGATATCTGTACCGGGCTCGGCATAGCCGTTGTTGTCATATCCCATTGCGGGGTAGTACCCGTTGCATTTATCTGCGTTCATAAAGACATCACCTTACTCAGATTTGGAGACCCTCTCCGCTTCATACTATTCTGTACCTATGATTTTGTGTTCCCATTGTGAAGACACCTTTTTGTTTTGCTCCGCTGCTTTAGCAGGAAAACGCAAAATCCTGAGCGAAAATGGTAGCATCGGTTTACTGTGCGGTTTATTACATCCTTTCCAGGAAAAAGGAGACGAATGATATGCCCGTGACCATAAGCTATGATGCATCCAATAAGCTTCACCTGTCGGGCCTTGCATGCGGCTGCCCATGCGAGCATCACATGCCCGCCCAGGACATTTATGTGGGCACAAACCTATTAAGAAACCTTCCGGATTATGTAAGGGCCCGGAACCTGGGCACCCACTGCGTTCTGGTGGCCGACAACAACACGTATGAGGTCGCCGGGCGGGAAGCGGAGCGCTGTCTTACAGCGGCAGGCTTTACAGTGATCCCCTGCTTTATCCGCCGCGAGCATGCCATGGACCCGGACGAGCGGGCTTGCGGCGAAGTACTTTTGTCCATACAGCCGGAAACGCAGTTTTTGGTAAGCGTAGGCTCCGGCTCCGTCACCGATACCACCCGCATCAATGCTACAAGGACCAAACTGCCTTTCGTATGCGTCGGCACCGCACCCTCCATGGACGGGTACACCTCCGTGGTGGCGCCGCTTCTATTGCGCGGCGTCAAAATCCACCGGGCTGGCGTGTGCCCGGAGATCATTGTATGTGACCTTGACATACTGCGCACCGCGCCCTTGCCCATGGTACAGTCCGGCGTGGGGGATGTGCTGGGCAAATATATCGCCAAGGCGGACTGGATCATTGGCAGCATCATAAACGGCGAGCCCTACTGCCCGGTGTGCGGCCAGATCGTGCTGGACGCGGTGAACAAACTGGTTGATAACGCGGCCGAGATACATAAAAAAACGGAGAAGGGCATTCGCATCCTCATCGAGGCGCTGCTTTTGGCGGGCGTCACCATCATGATCGTGGGCCACACCAGGGCCGTCGCCTCGGTGGAGCACAACATCGCCCATTATTGGGAAATGATGCAGCTGCTCCGGGGGAATCATCCGCCGGCCCACGGCGCTTCCGTAGGGGTGGCCACGCTGCTATGCTGGCCTTTGTTTGAACGTTTTGCCGGGGAAGATTTGTCAAAGCTGGATCTTGAAAAAATCAAGGCAAAGCGCATAAGTCATGAGGAGCGGGTCAATTGGCTCCGTTTCGCTTATGGCGAGGAGGCCGGCAGCGCCATCATCAAGGATAACCCCGGCGACTTTTTAAGCTGGGAGGAGCAGCTTCGGCGCATCCAAACTGCGCAGCAGAATTTTGAAAAATTGAAGGAAGTCATATTGGGATTGCCTTCCCTTGCCCGCATAGAAAATGCCATGAGGGAACTGGGAGCGCCCATGATGCCAGAAGAGCTTCACATAGACAGGCCGCTTTTGAACGTATCCATGCATTGCGCCAAGGATTACCGCACACGCTATACGCTGTTCAAGCTCATCGACGAATGCGGGCTGATGGAGGAATATTTGAAGGATTACCCCCTGCCTGATTCGTTTTAATAGTGGGCCGGATGCTGCGGTTAGGTGTATAATGATGGGCTTATATATCAGAAAGTTGTGCTTAGCTGCTTATGCTTAAGACCTCCTCCAGCCACCTTCGTCTTGGGCCCACTCCAAGAAGGAGCCTTTTGGGAAGCCTCCCTCTTGGAGGGAGGTGCCGCCCGCAGGCGGCGGAAGGAGGTAAAAGAGCAATCTAAATATCATTCCGGCTATATGATACAGACAGTCACTTTTATTCTTGGGGAGTGAAACCATGCAGCCATTGCCAGAACATAAAAACAGGGATTCCAAAGGGATATTATACCTTTGGCGGGGTCCAGGGGCAGAGC
>JAEZJP010000110.1 GCA_023415715.1 Bacillota bacterium | reverse complement strand
CCTCTGCCCTTTCTTATTTGAACACCGTCTTTGCAAAAACGCAGGTGGTGGAGCGGGGCGGCGGGTTCTGGGTGATACGGGCGGATATTTGATTTAATTTATTAATACAAAGGAGGCCTTTTGTTGGAGTTTTCGTTCGATTATTTTGACCGGGGCATCGCAAGAACAGGCACCCGAAGCGAAAAATGGGATTTTGCCCTTACAGAAGAGACAACGGCAGATCTGCTGCCGATGTGGGTGGCGGATATGGATTTTCCCAGCCCGCCAGGTGTGCAGCAAGCGATTTTAAGCCGTGCCGCACATGGAACGTATGGATATACCGAGATTGCGCAGGATGATCATCGGGCGGTACTTGATTTTTGGCGGCGCCGCCATCATGTATCCCTGGATAAGGATCAGCTGCTGATGCTGCCCTGTGTAGTGACAGGGCTCAAGGCCTGCATTCAGACTTTCACCCGGCCGGGGGACGGCGTGATCATACAGCCGCCGGTGTACGGGCCTTTCTTTTCTTCCATTGTTTCAAATGACCGCATCCTGGTGGAAAATCCCCTGGTGCAGGATGAAAACGGCTATTGGCACATGAATTTGGTCCAGTTGGAGGAACAGCTGAAGGCCGGGGCGAAAATGATGCTTCTGTGCAGCCCTCACAACCCTGTTTCCAGAGTGTGGACCAAAGAGGAGCTTCAGGCTCTGTTTGCCGTGCTGCACAAATACCACACGCCTCTTGTGTGCGATGAGATACACGCCGATTTTTTCTATGCGCCTCATACTTTCGTGCCGGCCTTGTCCTTGACAGGCGGCAATCCAAATGCCAAGGTGATTTCGCTGGCTGCGGCCAGCAAGACGTTCAACCTGGCAGGACTGCAGCAGGCGACACTGTTCACCAGGCATGGGGAAATGCGGGAGAAAATCGAAAAGACGCTGCTATCCTGCGGTATAAGAAGCGGTAATATCTTCGCCCTGGAGGCTACAAGGGCCGCCTATGAAACGGGAGATGCATGGCTGAACGGGCTTGTCGCCTACCTGGATGCCGGCAGGCAGCTGCTTGATGATCTGCTTGCAAAGCATCTTCCCAAAGTGAAACTGTCTCCGGTGGAAGGCACCTACCTGGCCTGGCTTGACTTGCGGGCGTATGGTCTTGACAACATTACGATCATGCGGCGCACCCAGCGCTTAGGGCTTTTGCTGACGGACGGCACATTTTTCGGCAGGCAGGCCGGGGAAGGCTTCATGCGCCTGAATTTCGGCTGCCCCCATAAGAACATTACGGAAGCGGTCACCCGCCTAACGCGGGCCTTGGAAGGAGAATGAATATGGATTACACAAAGCTGGATCAGATCGTAGAATCGCTTCGGGAACCTCTCATTCAAACGCTGCAAAAGTGGGTGCGAATTCCCAGCGTGAAGGGGGAGCCGGCTCCCAATGCTCCCTTTGGCTTGACTGTTCGCAGGATGCTGGACATGGCGCTTGCAGATTGCAAGGATCTGGGCTTTGAAGTACGGGATATCGACGGCTATGCCGGGGACGCGCAAATGGGCCAGGGGGAAGATGTTCTGGGCATCCTGGCGCATTTGGATATCGTGCCGGCCGGCGACGGCTGGAAGACCGATCCCTTTGGCGCAGATTTGATTGACGGACGCATATACGGCCGTGGCACAAATGACGACAAGGGTCCGGCAGTGGCCGCGCTGTACGCTATGAAAGCGGTGCAGATGGCCGGCATACAGCTTCAAAAGAGGGTAAGGCTGATTCTGGGCTGCGATGAGGAATCCGGCATGGACGACATGAAGTATTACCAGGCCCATGCGGACATGCCAAGCACGGGCTTCAGCCCGGACGCCTGCTTCCCTGTGATCAATACGGAAAAGGGTTTGTATCATTTAAAGCTTTCCGGCCCAGCCGCTAAAGATGGCCTGAAGGTATTGCGCATTGAGGCCGGGCAGCGGCCCAACGTGATCCCCGGCCTGGCTGAGGCGTATGTTGCAGGAGACGCCGGAACAATTTGCAAAAAAGTGGAAGAGTTCGCAAAAGCTGCTGGTTACCCCGTGACTGCGGAATGTTTGCCGGATGGCCGGGTAAAGATTTCCGCACTGGGCGTTGCCGGCCACGCCGCCATGCCGGAAATGGCGAAGAACGCGATTTTAAGGCTTTTGAAAGCGCTGGAGTATCTTGGCGTGCAGGGGCCGCTTCTCCGGCTTGCCCAGGTGATCGGCCTGGAATACGACGGCACGTCCCTGAACATAGCCGTCAGTGACAAGCTGTCCGGCGCGTTGACGCTGAACCTGGGCATCCTTCGGGTGGATGAGCAAAACATGGAGGCGACCATCGACATCCGCTATCCTGTAATGGCAAGCCCAGAGGCGATTTTAAAGGCCATTACCGCCGCTGTGGCCCCCGCCGGGATGTTAGTATCCGAATCCACTTTCAAACAGCCCCACCATGTGCCGGAAAGCAGCGTGCTGGTGCAATCGCTGCTGGATGCGTATCACGAGGTTACGGGCCGTCCCAGGCAGGCCATCGCCATCGGCGGCGGCACTTATGCCCGGTGCTTAAAAGAGGGCGTCGCCTTCGGTTCCCTCTTCCCGGAGGATGAGGAATTGGCCCACCAGGCTGGCGAATATATGACGATTGACGGTCTGATGGCCAATGTGAAAATCTTTACCCGCGCGATCGTTAAATTGGCCGGAGCATAAAGACATGCCAGGGGAGCCCAAACAATGGGTTCCCCTGAATATTAACGTCTGACAAATTGATGGGAAGGGGGCTTTGCATGATATCGCTTAGGTCTCTATCGCTGGAAGGAAGCCTTGGCGCATACCCCTTTCACTGCCCCCAGGTGATGTCCCTTGGGAAAAGAGATTTTACATCGCCCGTGACGCTGCTGGTGGGGGAAAACGGTACGGGAAAGTCGACGCTGATGGAATCATTGGCACGCAAGATGTCCCTGCCGGCCATTGGCTGGGAGGATGCGTCAAGGGATGCGACACTTCAGGGCCTTGACCCATTGTGCGACGCGATACGGCTTACTTTCGGCGTAAGGGTAAGAAAGGGCTTTTTCCTTCGGGCGGAGGATTTTTTCAATTTTGTAAAGCGCATCGCCATGATGCAGGAGGATATGGCTCTGGAGCTTGACCGGGTGGATGAAGAAAACGCCCACCGCAGCGCCTTTGCCAAAGGCCAGGCGCGAATGGCCTATGCGTCCTCCCTGTCGGAGCTGAACAGCCGGTATGGCTTGGAGCCGGACGGACAGTCCCACGGGGAAAGCTTTCTGGCGCTTTTCAAACAGCGCATCAGGCCTGGCGGGATTTATTTGCTGGACGAGCCGGAAGCGCCTTTGTCACCCATGCGCCAGCTGGCTTTGGCTTCCCTCATCATGGAGCGGGAGGATGACAGCCAGTTCATTATCGCCACCCATTCCCCCATTCTGATGGCATATCCCGGCGCGGACATATGGTGTTTTGACGAGCCGCCTGTGACCTCTGTAAAATATGAGGACCTTAGCCACGTGCAGTTGATGAAGGATTTTCTCGCCCATCCCCGGCAGTACATGGAAAGGCTGCGCAGGGAAAAAGAAGCGGATGGATGAGTACTCAATGGGAAGGTTTTGCGAAACACCTGACGAGAAGCGAGACGTTGTTAAGCGCAGGTGTAGGGGCGACTGCCCTCGGCCGCCCGTCTGTCCCATTTTGTTAAGCAGCGGGCGACCGAGGGCGGTCGCCCCTACAGGTTATTTGCGCGCACCCTCCGAAGGGCCCTGGCCGCATCAAAAAATGCGTTGCGTCTTTTTTGATTGTTCATTATAATGAAAAAGTAACGAAAGCAAGAATTCGGCGGGATACATCGTTGCATTAAAGAAGATGCCCCCGCATTACCAAAGGAGCTGGCCTTACTTCTATGATGCAAAGACGGCAGCCGGACAACGTAAGAAAAAGACGGTGGGCGATCCTTGTCATACTGCTTTTGGCAGTTGTTTTGGCTGTCGTCATTATTGGCTCCATCCGTAGGCTAAGTAAGCCTTCCGAATCATCAGCCGTCCGCCTGCCCTGCCTTTCCAGTCAGAATGTGACGCCCTTTGGGGATTATGTGCTGTATTATGACGGCATGTCCATCTTCTGCATCACAACCACCGGCTCGGTGCGCTGGAATTACCAGATCGGCGCGGACGCCTCCTTTTCCGCCGGCGGAAACTCTGTGGTGGCCTGGGCTGGCAGCCAGATGTACATCCTGGATCAAAACGGGCACCCCTCTTATAGCGACAACCTGGGCCAGCAGGTGCAGTTGGCCCGCATCGGCAAAAGATATGCCGCAGCCGTCATCGGAGACGATACGGAGCCCAGGCTTGTGATACGCGACTTGAACGGAGCGCCGGTGGATGAGGAGACAGAAGCCTTTTCAGGCCGACTGATGCTGGATGTGGGCTTTTACGGCGAAGACGGGCAGTATATTTGGACGCTGGCGCTGGATGCGTTCGGAACGGTGTCCAATACTGTGCTCAACACCTTTGAAGTGGGCCAGATGAATACCGGTGTGATATCCCTGGGGGAATCGATGACCTACAAAGTGCTCTATGACGCGCAGAAGCTTCGGATCATGAGCACAAGGCAGCTTCGCACATTCAATTACCAGGGCAGGGAGAGTACGGAGGCGGCCATTCTGGTATTCGGCTGGACGCTGATCTCCAGCGAAACGCCGGAAAAAGGCGACATACTGATGCTGCTGGCCCCGAATACCCAGACCACCAGCCAATACAGCATACGGGAGATCAGGCTGCTCAGCGGTACAAATGACAGGCGTTACACGCTTCCATCGGCCTGCGTGGGGGCTGCCATTTTCGATAAAACAGTGTATGCCTTTTCTTCAGATTACATCTACCGCGCAGACATGGGCGCTCAGCGGTTTTCCGCGCTGAACCGGCCGAAAGACATGGAGGCTCCGACGGATCTTTTAGGTATGACGTCGAACGGCCGTGCGCTGCTGGCTTGCGGGGATACGGTATATGCCGTTACCATGCCTTAGGGCAGGGAGCGGAAGGAGGAATCCCGATGAACATAGTGGATTATGTCATACTGGCCATCATCGCCCTGAGCATCCTGTGGGGCTTTTACAGGGGCTTCATACAGTCGGTGCTCAGCATGGGCGCCGTGATTCTGGCGTTGGTGGGCTCCTTTTTGATTTACCCGCAGGTCGCCAACATGATCCAAAGTAATCAGGATATCGCTATGTCGCTGATCCATTATACGGACGCTTCCTCCAGGCTGGGTGACCTGGAACTGTCCGTGGCCCAGGTGGGATCGCTTTCGCAGGGCACCATCGGCACCATCATGCAAAACATTCAGCTCCCGGCGCCTATCAATACCATTTTGCAGTACAACCTGGAGCACCAGGTCTTTTCCAAGGCGGGCATCAGCACGGTGGCCGAATATGTGAACCAAACCATTGTGGCCGTGTCGATCAATATCCTTAGCTTTTTCCTTTGCTTCCTGGTGATTTATCTGGTGATGTCCATCCTTATCAATATGCTCCGGTCTATTTTCCATTTTCCGCTGCTCAAACAGCTTGACTGGCTGGCCGGGGGCGTGTTCGGCGCGCTAAGAGGTGTGGTGATCTGCTATGCCGTATTTGCCCTGGTGCCCCTTTTGATGACCGTGGTGCCCTTCGAGCAGTTCAGCGAGCTGTTGGAGCAAAGCACGCTGGCAAAAGTTTTCAACAACGGCGATCTGATCATGTCCATCATCAACAGAAGGTTTTAGAACATGAAAAAAAGAACCCTGCCGCAAAAACCGGCAGGGCGCTTTTTGTTTGCCATGAGATGCTGCGAAGGGATTTTTTTATTCCATTGTCCTGCCGTTGTACTTGCGATATGTATCTGCTATAATGAGGCTACCTATGCGCAGGAGGTGAAGGAATGCTTACGGTGCAGGATATAGGACTGGAGACTTCGGCTTTGCAGTTAAGCCCGCTGCAGTTGGCGTATATCGGCGACACCGTTTGGGACCTGATGGTGCGCACAAACCTTCTGCATACGGGGAAAAACCTGCACAACATGCACTGTGCAGCCATTTCGCGGGTAAATGCCAAAGCGCAGGCCCAGGCGTTGAGCCGCTTAAGCGATAAGCTTACCGTGGAAGAAGCCGATATGGTGCGCAGGGGGCGCAATGCCCATCCCCGCCATGGCGCGCCCAAGAACCAGGACCCCGCGGCCTACAGCCAGGCCACGGGACTGGAAACGCTGATCGGATATCTGTATCTTACGGGACGAAATGAAAGGCTGCAAGAGCTGTACCAGATGGCGCAGCAAGCAGAAGCCGTATCCTAAAGAAGCCGTTAAGGAGGAATTTCATGGCCCAATGCCATTTGAAGGTTGCGCTTATAAGGCACACCGCCGACATGCAGGAACTGGTGGCCCTTGGGGCACGCCTGTGCTATTCCCGGGCTGATGTGGACACACTACAAAAGCGCATCGAGGAAAAGGATCAGACCGCTTTTATACAGCGGCTGATGGACATGGGCCACGATTCCGTGATGGAGCATGCTTCCTTCACATTTGCGGTGGAAGGAATCAGCCGCATTTGCCTGGCACAATTGACAAGGCACCGCATTGCCAGTTTCAGCGTGCAAAGCCAGCGGTATGTATCC
>JAEZJP010000102.1 GCA_023415715.1 Bacillota bacterium | reverse complement strand
CATCAATCATCGCTTTGGCAATATCGTATGCCGACAGGTTGTCTATCTCAATGCGCAGATGAAAGCGGTGGCGGATCAGGTGGTTGCGGTCATGAATGCTTTCGATGAGGTTTGCCAGCTTCAATACGTTGTCCTTTGTGCGCAAAGGCGATTTTCCAAAGAACTCATCCTGAAAAAGCGATATGGAATGATACATCGTTGTAATGCCAAGCAATAAAAGCTCACGCTCGCATTCTTTCAGCGCCAGCTCAAAGTCCATCTGCGCGGTGGGGCGCGGCTGTATAAATTGCTCGATCTTGTCAGAATGGATATCGATAAAGCCCGGCATCACGTACCGCCCGCTTGCGTCAATCACTGTCCCGGCGCCTTTTGTATCGTCTGCAAAGCCGCATATTTTGCCGGCCTCAATAAGCAGCGTCTTCCCTTCCATGATCCTGTCAGGCGTAACCAATTTTCCGTTTTGAATGGCGATCAAGGTCTCTCCTCCTATATCAGCGAATGGACAAGCTGCTGCGTATACGCGTGCTGCGGGTCCTCCAGAATCTGGTCGGTCAGGCCGCTTTCCACAATCTTCCCATCCAGCATGACAATAGTCCTGTCCGCAAGCATCCTGATCACCGCCAGGTCGTGGGAGACAAGCAGGATCGATATGCCGTATTTCGCTTTGATCTTCCTGATCAGGTCGAGCACCTTCGCCTGCACCGACAGGTCAAGCCCGGTGGTTATCTCATCCAGCAGCAACAGCGCCGGGTTGTTAGCCAGTGCTTTGGAGATCTGCACGCGCTGCTGCATGCCGCCGGAGAAGTTTTTCGGCGCCTCGCCCATGCGTGAAACGAGTATCTCCACCGCGTCCAATAACTCCTTCACGCGCCGCGTCATTTTCCCGGAGTCCCTGTCTCCGGCGGCAATGATCTTTTCAGCAATATTGGAAGCTGCGGAATAATCCATGCGCAAGCCCATGACCGGGTTTTGATAGACCATGCCCATGAGGTTGTTTTTGATCATCCGCTTTTCCGCCGCGCTGGAATCCCAAATGCTTTGCGTGCCGTCTTTGTAATCCTTCAAATAAGCCTGTCCTAAAGTCGGCTCAATGTCAAAATACATGCTCTGCATCAGCGTGGATTTGCCGGAGCCCGATTCCCCGACGATGCCAAGCACTTCGCCGGGATACACATCAAGCGATATGTCGTTGGCTGCCCAGATGGTGCCGCATATCAGGCACCTGTTTTTCTCCAGATTGCTTTGGCACAGGGGGCAGCCGTCCCCGTAGCGCACGGTCAGATTTTTGACGGTCAGCACCGGCGTCTCCGTAAGCTTCATTTTCCGCGCACCTCCTGACAATAGGACGTGTCGGAGCATTGATAAAACTTTTCACCGGTTGTACTGTCGAACATCTCATCCAGATACGTATCCGTGCTTCCGCACAGGCGGCATTTTTTTCCCTTGAAGCTTTCCTTTTCAAAGGGCACATCATCAAAGGCCAGGGGGATCACTTTGGTGTGCGGCGGTATCGCGTAGATTTTTTTCTCGCGGCCGGCGCCAAACAGATACAAACACTGGGCGTCATGAAGCTTTGGGTTGTCAAAGCGGGGGATGGGGCTGGGGTTCATGACATACCTGTCTTCCACCATGCAGGGGTATTCGGAGGAAATGGTCACGCGCTTGTATTTGATCAGGCTTTCGTACAACTGCAGCCACATGGGGGCGTAATCCTTTTCCGCGTGCATCTTTTTGGTGACTTCCTCCCGCGCTTCCACAATGCGAAGCGGCTCCGGCATGGGCACCTGCAGCACAAGGATCTGACCGTTTGTCAATTTCACTTCCGGTATCCTGTGGCGCGTTTGAATCAGGGTTGCTTCCTGTGTCTTGTCCGTTACTTTCACATCGGTGCAGAGGGCGACGAATTTTTTGATATTGACGGCGTTCACGCTTTCGTCGCTGCCCTGATCGATGACCTTCAGCACATCCTCCGGGCCGATGAGCGATAGTGTGAGCTGTATTCCGCCCGTGCCCCAGCCACGGCCGATAGGCAGCTCCCTGGACCCGAACGGCACCTGATAGCCCGGTATGGCGACCGCCTTTAAGGACGCGCGCCGTATCTCCCGCTTGGAGCCCTCATCCAGAAAAGCAAAGTTATAGTTTTCGTTCATCGTCTTGCCCCCTTGTCCGTCTGACCGCGTCAAGCTTGGATTGGAAGGTGACGTAATGGGGCAGCTTCAAATGCGATAGGAAGCCGTTCATTTCCAGGCTGTCTCCGTGCATGAGCACGAATTCCTCGTTCTGCGCGGGAAAGTCACCTTTCTGATTCAGCTCCCGGTCGATGACCGCCATGGCGATGGCCTTGTTTTCGTTCCGGCCGAATACGGCGCCGTAGCCAAGGGCCAGCTTGAGCTTGCCCTTGTCGTCAGCCTCGGTCAAACATTCCACTTCGGTGATCAGTATTTCGCCTATATAGATGCTTTGCGTTTCGTCAAACATGTAGGGCACGCACAGCTCAATGTAGCCTGTGCGCAGTTCGCCCACTGTGGGATGCACCTGGCCAAAGCCCCTAAGCGACGAGTATGCCAGCCCGGAAATAAACCCGGTATCCGCCCTGGACAGCGTTTGAAGCCTGGCACTGCGCTCCGCCGGAAATTCCAGCATGTCCTTCGTCACATCAAAAGGCGCATTATTATTATCATCATGGGATTCCACCAGGCACTCTTTTTTCAGCTCGGCGGAAACCCGCGGGCAGGAGGTTACCGCTTCCGGCATTTCATGCAGCATCGCTTCCTGCATGTGATGATAAAGCGCGCCGGCGTCCTCACGTTGCAAATCAAAATTGATCAGCCTGTGGGTATAGTCATACGTCGCGCCCAATATTTGCCCGCCTGTAATATCCTTGAACGCTGCGGAAATGCGCCTAACGACGCGCATATGGTCCGTATCCGCCGCAAAAGTATAGTAATGCCTTGTCAGGGTGGAACGGTACGCCCGCAGCAAAAACACGGCTTCTTCCACCGAGCCCTCGCACTGTTTGAGCGCCAGGGCGGCATACGATTTGGAATAAAGCCCGGCCTCGCTCATGACCCTGTCCACAAGCAAAGACATTTTGTTTTCAATCGCTTCCAGATCAATATCCTTTGTGGTTCCGCTCCTGTATAAATCCAGCAGCCGGATACTGGCCTCAATGGCCTCCTTACCGCCGGAAACCGCTACATAGGCCATCAGCATACCTCCTTCATGACAAGGCGCGGTATCGCAAACAATTTCCCCGCGTCCGTTACGAAAACAAGGTCGATCCCCTGCGGATACTCGAAACACATTAGGTCGCGTGCAGATAAAGCGCGGCGTACCGCGTTGGACGCCTGAAAGACTGTGCTCCCGTCGATGCCCGGCCCGTGAAGACGCACAGGCTCGCATTCTTCGCCGCTGTCCTTCATAATCACCGTCGCATTCAGGTGCGGATCGCGCAGTGTACCGCATTTGACGCCGGCAATGACCTCGTCCGCATCGTCCTCATCCGTTACAAGCACATAATCGGCATTCTCCAGCGTTTCCTGTCTGGAAAGTGTCAGCGTGGTTATATCATTGGAAAGTTCCTTGTTCCTGTACGCGTGGAAGCTTACTTCGTTGTCCAGCAGCGTCATGGCGATTGCCAGAAAAACAGGTATGCCAGACGTAAATTTTTTTGCGTACTCTTCAATGGAAACAGACTGTGTTGGATTGGCCATCGCATGAAGGATCAGCCGGAACATCTTTTGCGAATCAAACACCTCGTCAAAATCATGCAGCTTTTTCATTTGGGCACCTCTTGGTCCATGGAGGTGAAATTCACCATCGTCTTTAAATGCATGGCGTTTTCCCGCATGGTGGTATTCAGCTGCTGCTGTTCCAGAAGCAAAAGGGTATCCATATCGGTAAAAATGCCCTTGTTGATAGCGGCATCGATGATGGCCATGTGCAAAACCTTTTCCAACTGGTCACCCATGGTAACCGCCATGCCGCGTGCTCCCTCCAGTTCAACGACCGCTTCGCAGACGATCACTTCGCCCAGATAAAAGAGGCTCGACTGAACCGGCTCCCGCATCTTGATCATGGCAAGCGTCTTGCCCGGCTC